>JBBSIT010000370.1:0-5193 GCA_038231995.1 Acetobacterales bacterium
CCATGTTCAGCATGATCTGCACCGTGTCGTTGCCGACCTCACCACCTATCAGTTGCAGCAACGCTCCAGAGTTTCGGGAAAGGTTGGAGCGGGAAGCGGGGATAAAACTATAAGAAATAACACATAGAGTGCCATTCTCACGGGCAGCCCGACACCGACGCACTGCCCCAGGCTGAGCGAGCATTCATCGCCCATCTGCTGGCGCAGGTTCCCGGACTCGCCGACGGTATCGCCGTCGCGAAGCGGCTGACCCTGCTATTGCGCGGGAAGGGCCGGGAGAGCCTGGCTGGGGTCCTTGCCGACGCGGTCGGCACTCCGCTCGCGGAGAGCTATGCGGCGCTCGACCTGCCCTGGACCACGAGCCCCGCCGAGGGCCGGATCAACAGACTCAAAATGCTGAAGCGGACCATGTACGGCCGCGCCGGCTCCCAGCTCCTCCGTGCCCGCGTCCTACACGCCGTACATGACGTCGTCGCGGCCAGAACTGGCCATCATCGTGCAGATCCCGCTCGGCGTGATCGAGGCTACCCCACCCCGGGACTGAACATCTAATCCGCCGCCACGGCTTTCCGGTGCGGCGCTGCGTCGCGCTCGCGCAGCAGGTCGTCGAAATACCCGATCGTCCGGGTCAGCCCATACTCCAGCGCCACCTGCGGCTGCCAGCCCAGCAGGGCGCGCGCCATCGCGATGTCCGGGCAGCGCTGCATCGGGTCGTCCTGCGGCAGCGGGCGGTGGACGATGCGGCTGCGGGAGTTGGTGAGTGCCACGATGCGCCGGGCCAGCTCGATCACGGGAATCTCGTGCGGGTTGCCGAGGTTGATCGGGCCGGTCACCTCGTCGCCGGTGGCCATCACGCGCACGAACCCCTCGACCAGGTCGTCCACGTAGCAGAACGCGCGGGTCTGCATGCCGTCGCCATAGACGGTGATGTCCTCGCCGCGCAGCGCCTGCACGATGAAGTTCGACACCACCCGGCCGTCGTTCGGGTGCATGCGCGGGCCGTAAGTGTTGAAGATGCGCACCACCTTGATGCGGGTGCGGTGCTGGCGGTGATAATCGAAGAACAGGGTCTCCGCACAGCGCTTGCCCTCGTCGTAGCAGGCGCGGGGGCCGAGCGGGTTGACGTTGCCGCGGTAGCTCTCCGGCTGCGGGTGCACGGTCGGGTCGCCATACACCTCGCTGGTGGAGGCCTGGAACACCTTGGCCTTGATGCGCTTGGCCAGCCCCAGCATGTTGATGGCGCCGATGACGCTGGTCTTGGTGGTCTGCACCGGGTCGAACTGGTAGTGGATGGGCGAGGCCGGGCAGGCCAGGTTGTAGATCTCGTCCACCTCCGCGTAGAGCGGGAACGTCACGTCGTGGCGCAGCGCCTCGAAGTTGGCGTGGCCGAGCAGGTGGGCGATGTTGTCCTTGCGGCCGGTGAAGTAGTTGTCCACGCACAGCACGTCATGGCCCTCGGCCAGCAGCCGCCCGCACAGGTGCGAGCCGAGGAAGCCGGCGCCGCCGGTGACGAGGATGCGCTTGCGCGTGAGGGTCATGGTCATGCCTTGGCAAGTTCTCCCATCCACCTTCGCATCGCGGGTGCGCGAGGTGAAGGGGGCCGGCCCGTATCCACCGTGTCCGCGAGTTTGACGTGGAATTCCTGAGCCAATGCGCTAACCTTTCAGTGATGCCCAGCGAACGCAAACGGATGGCACGCAGGCGTGATTTCCGCGGCAGCCACCCCATGTCCAGATTGACCCCTTAGACGAGGACTTTGCCATGCATCCGCATCGCCGCCGTGGCTGGGAGATCCCCGAGAGCGAAGTGACGCCCGAGGCGCTCATGCTCGACCGTCGCGCATTGATCGGCGCCTCGGCCGGAGTCGCCGCCGGCCTGCTCCTGCCCGGCGGCGCCCGCGCGCAGGGAGCACCGCGCAACCCGAAATACGACGCCGGGCGCGACCTCTCGGCGGAGAAGGACGTCTCGACCTACAACAACTATTACGAGTTCGGCACGGACAAATCGATCTATCGCGCGGCGCAGCGCCTGCCGATCAGCCCCTGGTCGATCAAGATCGACGGCATGGTGGAGCAGCCCCGCACGCTCGACTTCGCGGACCTGATGAAGCAGGTGCAGATCGAGGAGCGCGTCTACCGGCACCGCTGCGTCGAGGGCTGGGCCATGACGGTGCCGTGGACCGGCTTCCCGCTCAAGGAGCTGGTCCGCATCGCCGGGCCGCTGTCGTCGGCCAAGTACGTCGCTTTCGAGACCTTGGCGGACCCCCGCACCATGCCGGGCCTGCGGCTCAGCTACTTCAACTGGCCCTACACCGAGGGCGTCACCTTGCCGGAGGCGAACAACGAGCTGGCGTTCCTCTCGACCGGGCTCTACGGCAAGACCATGCCGCCGCAGAACGGCGCGCCGATCCGCCTCGTGCTGCCCTGGAAATACGGCTTCAAGTCGATCAAGTCGATCGTGCGGGTGAGCTTCACCGACGAGCGCCCGTCCACGTTCTGGGAGGCGCTGCAGCCCAGCGAATACGGCTTCTGGGCCAACGTGAACCCGGACGTGCCGCACCCCCGCTGGAGCCAGGCGACCGAGCGGCTGCTCACCAGCGACCAGCGGGTGCCGACGCGCATCTACAACGGGTATGGCGAATACGTGGCCGGCCTCTACACCGACCTGACCAACGAGAGGCTGTTCGTGTGATCGCCGCCCGGGTCCTAATGGTGCTCGCCTCCGTGTTCCTCGTGAGCGCGGTCGGGCTGGCCGCGCTGGCTCCGCGCGGCATCACGCTGAACCAGGCGCTCACCCTGCTCGACCCGGCATCCATCGTCTGGCTGCGCGACCACGCGCTGCCCTGGATATGGAACGGGATCGAGACGCCGCTGCTCGTGCGCCCGGTCTGGCTGCTCCCCGCCGCCCTCGGACTGATCTGCGCGGGGCTGGCAGCGTCGTTCAACTTCGCCCAGACGTCGCCGAGCCGCCGGCGCCGGAGCTGACAACCTCGCGCGCCAGGACAATGACCCGGTGCGCCTCGCTCCACAGCGCGTAATCCTGCAGCCGGTCGAACGGCGCGAACACCGCGTCGGCGGCGTCGGCTCCCGCAACCGGCTCGCCGTCCTGCCAGGCCGCCGCGAAGTCGAGGATCGTGTAGTGGAAGCGCACGCGGCCATCCTCGTCGCGGTGGATGCTGTCCACGTGCGCGACCAGGGTCAGCGCGCCGACCTGCAACCCGGTCTCCTCCAGCAGCTCGCGGTGCGCGGCGTCCTCGGCCGTCTCCCCCAGCTCCTGCGCGCCCCCGGGCAGGCTCCATTGCCCCAGCGCCGGCGGACGGCCCCGGCGGATGAGGAGCACGGAGTCGCCGCGCAGCACGACGATGCCGATGCCGACGAGCGGCCGGGCGGGATACTCGCGGCCGTTCATCCCGCAGCCAACGTCCGCATCGCCTCGCCGCGTCCGAACAGGCGCAGCAGCAGCCGCACCGCACGGCCCCGCGGGCTCTCCAGGCGCGGGTCGCGATCGAGCAGCACGGCGGCGTCGCGGTTGGCCATGTGCAGCAACCCCTCGTGATGCTCCGGGTCGGCGAGGCGGAAGCCGGGCAGGCCGGACTGCCGCTTACCCAGCAGGTCGCCGCCGCCGCGCAGCCGGAAGTCCTCGTCAGCGATGACGAACCCGTCCTCGGTGTCGCGCAGCAGCAGCAGGCGCCGGCGCATGCTATCGGTCAGCCCGGCCTCGTGCAGCAGGAGGCAGAAACTCTGCGCCGCCCCGCGCCCGACCCGGCCGCGCAACTGGTGCAGTTGCGCCAGGCCGAAACGCTCGGCGTGCTCGATCACCATGACGCTCGCCTGCGGCACGTCTACGCCGACCTCGATGACGGTGGTCGCGACGAGTAGCCGCGTCTCGCTGGCGGCGAACCGGGCGAGCGCCGCGTCGCGCACCGTAGTGTCCTGCTGGCCGTGCGCCAGCCCTACCCGGTCACCGAACCGCGCCTGCAGCTCGGCGAAGCGCGCCTCGGCGGCGGCGAGGTCGATCAGCTCGCTCTCCGCCACCAGCGGGCATACCCAGTAGACTTGCTCGCCCCGGTCCAGCGCACGGCCGATGCCGTCCACCACGTCGGGCAGGGTGGTGAGCGAGTGCAGCGTGGTGCGGATCGGCTGGCGCCCGGCGGGCTTCTCCGTCAGCCGGCTCACCTCCATCTCGCCCCACTGCGTCAGCAGCAGGGTGCGCGGGATCGGCGTCGCCGTCATCACCAGGATATCCGTGCGCTCGCCTTTGTCGCCCAGCATCAGCCGCTGGTCCACGCCGAAGCGGTGCTGCTCGTCGATCACGGCGAGGCCGAGGTCGCGGTAGTTCACCGCGTCCTGGAACAGCGCGTGGGTGCCGACGATGATCTTGGCGCCGCCATTGGCGATGGCGAGCAGCGCGTTGCGCCGGGTGATGCCCTTCACCGACCCGGTGAGCAGCACGACCGGCACCGGGCACAGCCGCGACAGGGTGCGGTGGTGCTGCTTGGCTAGCACCTCAGTAGGCGCCATCAGCGCGGCCTGCGCTCCCGCCTCGACTGCCCGCAGCATGGCGAGCGCTGCCACCAGCGTCTTGCCCGAGCCTACGTCGCCCTGCAGCAGTCGCAGCATGCGGTGCGGGGCGGCCAAGTCGGCGTCGATCTCGGCGAGCGCACGCACCTGCGAGGCGGTGGGCGCATGGCCGAACCGCTCCAGCGTCTTGCGGCGCAGCGCGCCATCGCCCACGAGCGCACGGCCGGGCCGGGTCCGCTCCCGGGTGCGCATCCACGTCATCGCGACCTGGTGCGCCAGCAGCTCGTCATAGGCCAGACGCGTGCGGGGTAGGTCGCCCGGCGGTGCGTCCGGCGCCTGCACCGCGCGCAGCGCGTCGGCGAAGGCGAGCCAGCCTTCGCGCCGCAGCAGCGCCGGGTCGTGCCACTCCGGCAGGGCCGGCAGCCGCTCCAGCGCCTGCCGCATCGCGCCGCGCACGTGGAACCCCTTGAGCCCTGCCGTCAGCGGCCACACCGGGTCGATCATCGGCAGCGTCCCGGCCCGATCCGCCGATACGACGTGATCGGGCTTGGTCATCACCAGCCGATCGCCGTAGCTGTCGAGCCGCCCCGAGACGACGAGCCTAGCCCCCGGCAGCACGAACGGCGGCGGCGGCGTGCGGAACCAGCTCAGCTCCGCGACGCCGGTGTCGTCC
>JBBSIT010000371.1:0-5190 GCA_038231995.1 Acetobacterales bacterium
ACGCTGACCGACGCGGTGAATGCCGCGGAGGAACTGGAGGAGGCGGCCAAGCTGTTCATGCTGCTGCGAGGCCGCGCGACGCGCGCGCTGACGCCCGCGCAGGTCGAGGACCTGCTGGCCACGTTTAGCTGACGCGTTTAGCGCGTCGGGCGGCTGAAGGTCGGGACAGGGATACCTCCCTGCCCCGACATTCCGCTACGCCGGCGAGGCTGTCTTGGCCGACTTGCGCGTGCTGCTCAGCTTCTTGGCGGCCTCGCTGCGCTCGGCCGGCGACTTCGCCGTGCGCATGGTCTTGGACAGCTCGCTCTTGTTCTCCGCCGACGCGCTGGCCTTGGGAGCGGCGGCTTTCGTCGTGGCGGGCTTCTTGGCCGAGGCGGTCGGCTTCGCGGCTGCCTTGGCAGCCGGCTTGGCGGTGGCTGGCTTGGCAGCGGCTTTCTTGGCCGGCGCCTTCTTCGCCGCCGGCTTCGCGCCGGTCTCGGCCGCCTTGGCGGGGGCGCGCTTGCGCTTGGGTGTCGCGGTGTCGTCGCTCATGCTGGGGTCCTCTCCTCGGGTGTTGCGTTGGGCAGCTTGGTCCGCAGGGTCGTAGCGAGCAGGGCGCGAAGCGAATCGCGTTCAGCGCGCCCCTTCGCTATTCCGCGACCGTAATACGGCTGTCAAGCAAATGCCGACGCAACACCCAAGTAAAAATGCGCCTCAGCGCTCCGAGAGGGGGACGAACGGCAGGTCCTCCGGTCCGGTGTAGTTGGCGCCGGGGCGGATGATCTTGTTGTCGATGCGCTGCTCGATGACGTGCGCGGCCCAGCCTGACGTGCGCGAGATGACGAACAGCGGCGTGAACATCGCCGTCGGCACCCGCATCGCACTGTAGGACACGGCCGAGAACCAGTCGAGGTTGGCGAACATGCGCTTGGTCTCGGCCATCACCCGCTCGATCCGATCGGCGATATCGAACAGCGTGGTCGAGCCGGCCTGCTCGGACAGCCGGCGGGCGACGGACTTGATCACCTCGTTGCGCGGGTCCGCGATGGTGTAAACGGGATGGCCGAAGCCGATCACCACCTCCTTCGCCTCGACCCGGCGCCGAACGTCCGCCTCCGCCTCGTCGGCCGTCGCGTAGCGTTGCTGGATCTCGAGCGCGACCTCGTTGGCGCCGCCGTGCTTCGGCCCGCGCAGCGCGCCGATGCCGCCGGTGATCGCGGAGTAGATGTCGGCGCCCGTCCCCGCGATGACGCGGGCGGCGAAGGTGGACGCGTTGAACTCGTGCTCGGCATACAGGATCAGGCTCGTGTGCATCGCCCTCTCCCACTCGGGCGGCGGCGGCCGGCCGTGCAGCAAGTGCAGGAAATGCGCGCCGATGCTGTCGTCGTCGGTCTCCACGGCGATGCGCCTGCCGTGGTGCGACCAGTGATACCAGTAGAGCAGCATGGAGCCGAGGCAGGCCATCAGCCGGTCCGCGATGTCGCGCGCGCCGGGGTGGTCGTGCGCCTCCCGCTCGGGCAGGGCGCAGCCGAGCGCGCTGACCCCGGTGCGCATGACGTCCATCGGGTGCGTCGCCGCCGGCAGCGCCTCCAGCACCGCCCGCACGGCGGCGGGTAGGCCGCGCAGGGCCTTGAGCTTGGTCTTGTAGCCTTGCAGCTCCGCCCGGTTCGGCAGCTTGCCGTGCACGAGCAGGTAGGCGATCTCCTCGAACTGGCAGGTCTCCGCGATGTCGAGGATGTCGTAGCCGCGGTAGTGCAGGTCGTTGCCGGTGCGGCCGACCGTGCAGAGCGCGGTGTTGCCGGCGGGCACGCCGGACAGGGCGACGGACTTTTTCGGCTTAGGCCCAGCCGTCTGCGTCTCGCTCATGGTCATTCCCCCTTAGAAGATGCCTGGCTTGCCGGCCTGCACGGAGCCCTCGGGCATGCTGACATTAAGCCGGTGAAGCTGCCCGGCCGGCAGGCCCGGCAGGTCGGCGCAGGCCTGCAGGAAGCGCGTGCGCTCCTCCGGCGCGATCAGCCCGTCCGTCATGATCTCGAACTTGCGGATGTAGTCCGGCCGAGTCCAGGGCGTGGCGCCCAGAGGGTGCGCGTTGGCGACGGCCAGCTCCTCGGCGATGGAGGTCCCGTCCTTCATGCGGATGGAGATGCGTCCGCCGAAGGCCAGGTCCTCGTGGTTGCGGGCGTGGTAGCGCTCGGTCCATTTCGGGTCCTCGACCGTGCGTATCTTGTGCCACAGCCGCACCGTGTCGGGCCGCTTCGCCCGCTCGGGCAGGTAGCTGCAGACGTGGTGCCACTCGCCGTCCTGCAGGGCGACCGCCACGATGTACATGATCGAATGGTCCAGCGTCTCGCGGGAAGCGGTCGGGTCCATCTTCTGCGGGTCGTTCGCGCCGGTGCCGATGACGTAGTGCGTGTGGTGGCTCGTCTCGATCACCACCTCCTCAACCTGGTCCCAGTCCTGCACCTGCTTGCCCATGCGGAAGGCGAGGTCGATCAGCGCCTGGGACTGGTACTCGGCCGAGTGCTGCTTGGTGTAGCTGTCCAGGATGGCGCGCTTGCTCTCGCCGGGCGCCGGCAGCGGCACCTGGTAGAGCGCCTGCGGGCCGTCGAGCAGCCAGGCTATCACGGAGTCCTCGCCCTCGTAGATCGGGCTGGGCGCGCCCTCCCCGCGCATCACGCGGTCCACCGCCTCGATCGCGAGCTTGCCGGCGTGGGCGGGGGCGTAGGCCTTCCAGGAGCTGATCTCGCCCTTGCGGCTCTGCCGCGTGGTGAAGCTGACGTGCACGGCCTGCTGCACGGCCTGGTAGATGGTCTCCACGGGCAGGCCGAGCAGGGTGCCGAGGCCGGCCGCCTGCGCCGGGCAGAGATGGGCTATATGGTCGATCTTGTGCTCGTGCAGGCAGATGGCGCGGACGAGGTCGATGTGGATCTCGTAGCCGGTGGCGATGGCGCGCAGCAGATCGGCGCCGGAGTGGCCGAGCGTCTGCGCCACGGCCAGGATGGGCGGGATGTTGTCGCCGGGGTGGCTGTACTCGGCGGCGAGGAAGGTGTCGTGCATGTCGAGCTCGCGCACCGCCGTGCCGTTGGCCCAGGCGGCCCATTCCGGGCTGACGCGGGTGCTGTCGGGCAGGCCGAATACGGTGGCGCCGCCCTTTCCCGGCGCCGCCGGATGGCCCAGCGCCATGTCGCGCGCCGAGATGACGGGATGGCGGTTGACGGAGGCGATGGCGACGGCGGCGTTGTCGATCACGCGGTTGACGATCATCTCGGCGACATCGGGATCGACGGGAACCGGGTCAGCAGCGACTTCCGCGATCTTCCAGGCGAGCTGGTCCTCGCGCGCGAGCTCCGACTTGGACGGATGGACTCGTACGTCGTGCAGCTTCATGCCTGCTCTCCCCGGTGGCTTGGCGTTGATGCGGCCGGGTCTTAAGGTCGGCCCAAGGTTACGGCAAGCGCGCGCCCCAGCAGAGGAACCATCTCGCCCGTGTCCATCCCATTCGAGCGCGTCTTCCTCGGCGACATCGTGACCCCGGCCGGCATCGTGCGCGACGGCTACGTGGCGGTGCGCGGCGAGGCGGTCGCGGCCCTCGGCCAGGGTGCGCCGCCGCCGGCCGACGAGCTTGTGGACCACCGTGGGCGGCTGATCCTGCCCGGGCTGGTGGACGGGCACATGCACACGTCCTCGTCGCTGGGCTGGCCCGGCATCGAGGGCGCGACTCGCAGCGCCGCCGCCGGGGGCGTCACGACCTGCGTGGACATGCCGTACGACGTGCCGGAGCCGGTGACGTCGGCAGCGCTGCTGGCGGACAAGATCGGCTGGGTCGAGCGCACGTCGCACGTGGACGTCGCGCTGTATGGCACCATCCGCAAGACTGGCGGAGTGGACGCGATCGCCGAGTTCGCGGCGGGTGGCGTCTCGGCATTCAAGCTGTCCACCTACGAGTACGACGCGGTGCGCTTCCCGCGCATCGACCACCTCACGATGGAACGGGCCTTTCGCGAGATCGCGCGCACCGACCTGCCCGTCGCCGTGCACAACGAGGACCAGGAGCTGGTGGAGCGGCTGACCGCCGACGCGAGGGCGGCCGGGCAGACGGACGCGATCATGCACGCCCGCACCCGGCCGCCCCTGGCGGAGACCATGGCGGACCTGGAAATATTTGAGATCGGGCTGGCGACCGGCGCGCACGTGCATATCGCGCACTCCTCGCTGGCCCGTGGGTTCGACATCGCGGCGGCATTCCGCGGCATCGGCGCGCAGGCGACTGGCGAGGCCTGCATCCAATACCTCTGCATGACGGAGGACGACCTCGTGCGGCTCGGCGGGCGCGGGAAGTGCAACCCGCCGTTCCGCACCGCCGGTGAAGTGGAGCGGATGTGGGAGGCGCTGTTGGCCGATCGCGTCGCCTATGTCTCGACCGACCACGCGCCCTGGCCGGCGGACCGCAAGGCGTCGGCGGACATATTCGCGTGCGGCGCCGGGCTGACCGGGCTGCAGAGCTTCGCGCCGCTGATTTACACGCTGCTCGACGAGCGCGGCCTGTCTCCCACGCTCATGGCGACCTACTGCGCGGAGCGGCCGGCGCGGCTGCATGGGCTCTATCCGCGCAAGGGCGCGATCCAGCTCGGCGCCGATGCGGACCTGTTGGTTCTGGAGCGGGACGACTTCACCTTCGACGAGGCGAGTATCCAGGACCGGCCGGAGATGCGCTGGTCACCCTATCACGGGAGGCGGATGCGCGCCCGGGTGGCGGCGACAGTGTTGCGCGGGCGGGTGATCTGGGATGGCGAGCGGGTGCTGGCCCGGCCCGGCGACGGCCGGTTCGTGAGACGGGGAGGCTAGACAATGGACAGCTTGGACATCGCCGAGCGTTTCGCAGCCCTCGGCCCGGCGCCGGCGGAGAGCTCGGCGGTGTTCGCCGGACAGGGCGTTCGGCTGGTGCGGCTGCAGGGCGAAGGGGGTTGGCACAGCCACGCCGGGTCGGATAAGACGGTGCTGGTGTGGGCCGGGCGGTTCCGCGTGGAGTATCGCGACGGGGTGGTCGAACTATGCGCCGGGCAGGTCTGCGCCGTGCCGCGTGTGCGGGAGCATTGGGGTGTCGCGGCCGAAGGCGCGGACGTCGTGCTGCTGTGTCCGGCATGAGTCGCGTGCTGCGCGTGGCGGCGGCACAGATGGGGCCGACGCAGCGCACCGATAGCCGCGCGCAGA
>JBBSIT010000372.1:0-5189 GCA_038231995.1 Acetobacterales bacterium
CGACGCCGTGAGACTTATGAGGACCGGAACGCGCGAATCTCCATCTTGGCCAGGGCTATGTCCTGTGACCGGATACGTTGGCGTAGACTGATCAGACCGGGCCGTGAAATCTGCTTGCAGACGGGGCGGGCCATACGTTGAGCCTAGCATTGACCTTCTCCCACACCACCCTCGCCACCGACGGCCCCGCCCGCGCCGGCCTGCTCCGCACCGCCCACGGCACGGTCGAGACGCCCGTGTTCATGCCCGTCGGCACCGCCGGCACCGTGAAGGCGATGACGGCCGATGCCGTGCGCGCCACCGGCGCCGGGCTGATCCTCGGCAACACCTACCACCTCATGCTCCGCCCCGGCGCCGACCGGGTGGAGCGCCTCGGCGGGCTGCATCGCATGATGGACTGGCCCGGCCCGATCCTGACCGACAGCGGCGGCTTCCAGGTCATGTCGCTCGCCGGCCTCCGCAAGCTGGACGAAGGCGGCGTCACCTTCCGCTCCCATATCGACGGCGCCAGCCACCGCCTGACGCCCGAGAGCGCCACCACCATCCAGCGCCAGCTCGACGCCACCATCACCATGGCGCTCGACGAGTGCACCCCGTTCCCCGCGACGCCGGAGCAGGTCCGGGCCAGCATGGAGCTGTCGATGCGCTGGGCCGCCCGCTCCCGCGCCGCTTTCGTGGCGAAGGAGGGCTACGCCCAGTTCGGCATCGTCCAGGGCGGCGTGCACCCCGAGCTACGCGCCCGCTCCGCCGCCGCCCTGATCGAGATCGGCTTTGAGGGCTACGCCGTCGGCGGCCTCGCCGTGGGCGAGGGCCAAGCCGCCATGTTCGACACATTGGACGCGACGGTACCCCACCGTCCCATCGACCGCCCGCGCTACCTCATGGGCGTCGGCACGCCGGACGACCTTGTCGGTGCAGTCCTCCGCGGCATCGACATGTTCGACTGCGTGATGCCCACCCGCGCCGGCCGCACCGCGCGGGCGTTCACCTCGCGCGGCGTGCTGAACCTGCGCAACGCGCGCCACGCCGCCAACGCCGGGCCGGCGGACCCCGGCTGTCCCTGCCCGGCTTGCACCCGGCACAGCCGCGCCTACCTGCATCACCTGTTCAAGGCGGGCGAGATGCTGGGGCCGATGCTGCTGACCTGGCACAACCTGACCTACTACCAATCCCTGATGCGCGGCCTGCGCGCGGCGATCCTGGACGGGCGGTTGGCAGAACACGCCATCGCCATCCGCGCTGCCTGGACCGCCGGAGACCCCCAGTGACCGACCTCACCGGCCTGATCCAGCTCGGCCAGCCTACCGCCCAGCCCCTCTCGCCCGAGCACGCGCTGCTGGAGCGGGTGCCCTCCCCCCATGCCGGCGCCCACTACGTCGTGCGCCTGACGTGCCCGGAGTTCACCTCGCTCTGCCCGCTCACCGGCCAGCCCGACTTCGCCCATATCGTCATCGACTACGTGCCCGGCGAGTGGATCGTCGAGAGCAAGTCGCTCAAGCTCTACCTCGCCAGCTTCCGCAACCACGGCGCGTTCCACGAGGCCTGCACCATGCAGGTCGCGTCCCGGCTCGTGGACCTGCTGTCGCCAACCTGGCTGCGCATCGGCGCCTACTGGTATCCGCGCGGCGGCATCCCGATCGACGTGTTCTGGCAGACGGGCACGCCGCCAGAAGGCGCGTGGGTGCCGGACCAGGGCGTCGCGCCCTATCGCGGCCGGGGCTGACCCGGCACGAACACCTCCCCGTTCGCGAACGACAGCCAGATCCGGCGGGTCGTCAGGTAGTCCCCGCCCAGCAGGGCGTCCCCGGCTGAGGCCGGCAGCTCGCCCACCAGCAGGATCGGGCCGCGCCGCGTGTCGCTGCCCACGCGCAGCTCGCGGAAGCGCCGGACGCGGCTGGCGAAACCTCCGGGCGCGCCGCTGGCCGACACCACCGCCGGCGCCCGGGCCAGCTCGTCGTCGGTCGCGCCCACTGCCAGCGCCGCGCGGCGGGACACGGTGGTGATCGACGTGCCGGTGTCGAGCAGGCTGGCCAGCGCCAGGCCGTCAAGCTGCAGGGGAACATAGAGCCGGCGCCAGTTGGACCCGGCCATCGCGACCTGAGTGAACGCGCCGGACCACGCCGGCAACGCGCCGGGGCAGGGCCGGGCGCGATACAGCGTCATGCGCTCGCTCGGCAGGTCGAGGTCGAGGTCGTATTCGGAGAGCAGGCTGGTGCCCAGCAGCCCGTCGATCGGCTGGCCTTCCACCGCCGGCAGCACGAGCGGGCCGACTACCAGCACCCGATCCGCGAGCAGAGCGTCGCCGAGCGCGAAGCTGCGCGCCAGCGCCCCCGCGCCCGGCAGCAAGCCGCTGACGCCCGCGAGCGCCATGTCGGCGCGCCGCTCGCGGGCGAGGCCGAGCCGTATGGCCGCCGCGGGCGTCATCACCGTGATGTCAGCGCCCGTATCCACCAGCATCGTCGCCGGCTGCCCGTTGATGACCGCCGTGACGATCGGCACCCCGCGCCGCACGCGCAGCGGCAGATCGGCCTTGCGCTCCAGGCTGCAGGCGGCCAGGTCTAGCGGCCACGGGCCAGCGCAGGCCGCGAGCGCGGCCACGAGCAGAAGGGCGAACAGTCTCATGCACGCCTCAGATAGCCCCGGGGCGCCGGCGCCGATAGGGGCCGCGCCGCACGCCAAGGCGGCGATTCGCGGCAAGGCCCTCGCCCTCGGCTTCGACGCGGTCGGCTTCGCCCCGGCGGCGCTCGGCCCTGAAGCGCGCACCCGCCTGGCCGACTTCCTGGCCGCGGGCCACCACGGCGACATGGGCTGGCTCGCCGACCGCGCCGAGCAGCGCGCCCACCCGCAGGCGCTATGGCCCGAGGCGCGCAGCGTGATCGCCCTCGGCCTGTCCTACGCGCCGGAGGAGGACCCGCTCGCCACCCTCGCCCGGCCCGACCGCGGCAACCTTTCGGTCTATGCGCGCAACCGCGACTACCACGACGTGGTGAAGGGCATGCTGAAGCACCTCGCCGCGTTCATCGCGTCGCGCTTCGGGCCGGACGTGAAGGTTTTCGTGGACACGGCGCCGGTGATGGAGAAGCCGCTCGCCCAGCGCGCCGGGCTGGGCTGGCAGGGCAAGCACACCAACCTCGTCTCCCGCGCGCACGGGTCCTGGCTGTTCCTCGGCGAGATCTACACCACGCTGGCGCTGCCGCCCGACGTGGAGCACGCCGGCCACTGCGGAAGCTGCACGCGCTGCCTCGATGCCTGCCCCACAGCCGCCTTTCCCGCACCCTACCGGCTCGATGCGACGCGCTGCATCTCGTATTTGACCATCGAGCATCGCGGCCCGATCCCCCACGAGCTGCGCCCCTTGATGGGCAACCGCATCTATGGCTGCGACGACTGCCTGGCCGTCTGCCCGTGGAACCGCTTCGCCCAGGCCGCCATGGAGCCGAAGCTGCGCGCGCGGGCGGACCTGATGGCGCCGGAGCTGGCCGAGCTGGCGGCGCTGGACGACGCCGGGTTCCGCGCGCGCTTCGCCGGCGGCCCGGTCAAGCGCATCGGCCGGGATCGCTTCGTCCGCAACGTCCTGATCGGCATCGGCAACTCCGCCGACCCGGCGCTCCTGCCGGCCGCCCAGCGTCTGCGGGCCGATCCCGATCCCGTCGTCGCCGAGGCAGCCAGTTGGGCGGTCGGGCGTTTGGCCCAAGGAGGTACAGCATGACCCGCACCGAGACCGACAGCCTGGGCGCCATCGAGATCGACGCCGACCGCTACTGGGGTCCGCAGACCGAGCGCGCCCGCCTGCTGTTCCGCATCGGCACGGAGCGGTTCCCGCCCGTGCTGATCCGCGCCGTCGGCCTGCAGAAGCAGGCGGCGGCGGAGGCGAACCTCGAACTCGGCGAGCTGCCCGCCGACATCGCCGAGCCGATCATCGCCGCCGCGCGCGAGATCGCGGAGGGGCGCATGGACGCGGAGTTCCCCCTGCCGGTCTGGCAGACCGGCTCCGGCACCCAGACCAACATGAACGCCAACGAGGTGATCTCGAACCGCGCCAACGAGATGCTCGGCCAGCCCCGCGGCAGCCGCAAGCCCGTGCACCCCAACGACCACGTTAACCGCGGCCAGAGCAGCAACGACAGCTTCCCGACCGTCATGCACATCGCCGCCGCCGAGGCGGTGCAGCACCGTCTCGTTCCCGCCCTGCGCGTGCTGCACGCGAGCTTGCTGCGCCGGACGGCGAAGTGGGCGGACATCGTGAAAGTCGGCCGCACCCACATGATGGATGCCGTGCCGGTGACGCTCGGGCAGGAGTTCTCCGCCTGGGCGCGGCAGGTCGAGCTGGGGCTGCAGCGGCTGGACGACGCCATGCCCCGGCTGCTCAGCCTGCCGCAGGGCGGCACCGCCGTCGGCACCGGGCTGAACCGGCACGAGCGGTTCGATCAGGTGTTCTGCGAGCGCATGGCCGCGCTGACCGGCCTCGCGTTCACGCCCAACCCCAACAAGTTCGAGGGCATGGGCGCGCATGACGCCTTCGTCGAGCTGTCGGGCGTGCTGAACGTGCTGGCAGTGTCGCTGAACAAGCTGGGCAACGACATCAGGCTGCTCGGCTCCGGCCCGCGCTCGGGCCTCTCGGAGCTGATCGTCCCGGCAGACGGGCTGTCGTCCTCCATCATGCCGGGCAAGACCAACCCGACCCAGAGCGAGGCGCTGACCATGGTCTGCGCCCAGGTCATGGGCAACCACGTCGCGGTCACGATCGGCGCCGCGCAGAGCTTCCTCGAGCTCAACGTGTTCAAGCCGCTCATCATCCACAACGTGCTGCAATCCACCGGGCTGCTCGCCGACGCCGCCGAGAGCTTCGCGCACAACATGGTGGACAAGCTGGAGCCCAACCGCGACCGCATCGCCGAGAACCTGGCGAAGTCGCTGATGCTGGTCACCGCGCTCAACCCGCGCATCGGCTACGACAAGGCGGTGCGGATCGGCAAGACGGCGCTGGCCGAGAACATCACGCTGAAGCAGGCCGCCGAGCAGCTCGGCTTCGTGAGCCCCGACGACTTCGACCGCTGGGTGGTGCCGGCCGATATGGTCCATCCCGGCGCGTCGCTGGGCGACTAGCCTCGGAGAGAGTGTCTCAGTTTGAATGTCGGGTCCTGGCGGGAGCTGACGCCGAGCCCCCGTCACTTGCCGCGGAAGCGCGC
>JBBSIT010000373.1:0-5188 GCA_038231995.1 Acetobacterales bacterium
GGCCGGCGCGTTCTGGGCGGCGCGCGCGCGCCTGCGCAGCCGGGACCTCGCGGGCTACGCTCCCTGGCTGCGACGGACCGCCGAGAGCCCGCGCACCTTCCATGGACTGCTCGCGGCGCACGCGCTCGGCTACGGGCCGGCGCCCTCGCGCGAGACGCTGGGCTCGGCCGACATCGAGGCGATCCTCGCGACGCCGCAGGGGCTGCGCGCCTTCGCCCTCGTGCAAGTCGGCCAACCCAAACGCGCCGAGGCCGAGCTTCGGCGGCTCTGGCCGAGCCTCAAGGGGCAGCAGGGTCTGCAGCGCTCCGTCCTGCTGGTCGCGCAGGCGGCCGGGTTGGACGACCTGGCCGCGGAGCTGTCGCCGCTGGTGCGGGCAGCCAACGGCCAGCGCCGGGCCGGGACGGACCTGCCTGCCCCGCGGCTACGCCCGACCGGCGGCTTCCGGGTCGACCCGGCCATGGTCTATGCCATGGCGCGCATCGAATCCAACTTCGACACGGAGGCCGTCTCTCCCGCGGGCGCGCGAGGGCTGATGCAGATGATGCCGGAGACGGCCAGCTACGTCGTGGACGGCCCGGCAGGCCCGGACCGCATGGCCCGGCGCCTGCACGACCCCGCCACCAACCTCGACCTCGCCCAGCGCTATATCCTGCGCCTCGCCGAGCACGACGCGGTCGATGGCGACCTGATGCGGCTGCTCGCCAGCTACAACGCCGGCCCGGGCAGCCTCCGGCGCTGGGAAGGCGCGATGCGTTACGACGGCGACCCGCTGCTGTTCATCGAGACGATCCCGAACGACGAGGCGCGCGCCTACGTGCCCCGCGTCCTCGCCTACACCTGGCTTTACGCCGCGCAGATGCGGCTGCCGGCGCCCAGCCTTGAGGCCCTTGCCTCCGGCGCATGGCCGCGCTTCACTCCGCAGCCGCGCAGGCCGCCCCTCAGCCGCCTGCACTGAGGCGGGAGCGCGCCATGCCCATCGACGAGACACGCCGCTTCGTCCCCATCAACATCGCCGTGCTGACCGTGTCCGACACGCGCACCGCGGCCACCGACCCCTCCGGCGACACGCTTGCCGGCCGCATCGAGGCCGCCGGGCACCGGGTTGCCGCCCGCGCCATCGTGCGGGACGATGCCGGCGCGATCGAGGCGTTGCTCCGCGGCTGGATCGCCGACCCGGCGGTCGATGCCGTCATCACGACCGGTGGCACCGGCGTCACCGGGCGGGACGTGACACCCGAGGCGTTCGACCGGGTGATCGAGAAACGGATCGAGGGCTTTGGCGAGCTATTCCGCATGCTGAGCTACCAGAAGATCGGCAGCTCCACGATCCAGTCGCGCGCCCTCGCCGGCGTCGCGGGCGGCACCTACCTGTTCGCGCTGCCCGGCAGCCCCGGCGCCGTCAAGGACGCCTGGGACGGCATCCTGCTGACCCAGCTCGACAGCCGGCATCGCCCCTGCAACCTGGTCGAGCTGATGCCGAGGCTGCAGGAGCACCTGGGAGCTGCGGCCGAGTAGCGATAGACGCTGCAATGTTCACATTACGTTCTTGACCTGATTCGCTCCACCTTGCACATTACGTGGACGAACAAGCAGGGAACATCATCATGGGTGATCGGACCGAGGCCGCCGGCGCGCTCCTGCGCGACGCACCCGACCTGGACGCCATCTTCGCGCTGTCGCTGGCTGGGCTGGCGGAGGACGCGCCGCCCCCCGCCCCGCCGAGCCTCGCGCGCCATGGCCGCGGCGCCGTGACGAACCCGGCCGTGCGGTTCGACCGGCAGACGGCCGACCCGTTCGATGACGGGTGGGCCACGCTCGACGCCGAACTCCCGCCGCTGCCGACGACGCTGATCCCGGACGCGAGCCGCACCACGATAAGCTGGAACGACAGCCCCGACCTCGGCTTCGACCGCGCCGTGAACCCGTATCGCGGCTGCGAGCACAGCTGCATCTACTGCTACGCCCGACCGAGCCACGCCTATCTCGGCTACTCCCCCGGCCTCGATTTCGAGACGCAGATCGTCCTCAAGCCCGAGGTCGCGACGCTGCTCGAACGCGAGCTGAGCCGGCCGGGCTACGCGCCCCGCCCGCTCGTCCTTGGGTCCAACACCGACCCTTATCAGCCCGTCGAGCGCACGCTCCGGCTGTCCCGCGGGGTGCTGGAGGTTCTGGAGCGGTTCGGCCACCCGGTCAGCATCGTCACCAAGTCCGCCGGCGTGCTGCGCGACCTCGATATCCTGCAGCGCATGGCTGCGCGCGGCCTGGTGCGGGTTTGGCTCTCGGTCACCACGCTCGACACGACGCTGGCCCGGGGGATGGAGCCGCGCGCGGCAGCCCCCGCGCGCCGCCTGGCGGCGATCGAGGCGCTGAGCCGCGCCGGCGTGCCCGCGGGCGTGCTGGCGGCGCCGATGATCCCGGGGCTGAACGACTCGGAGCTGGAGCGCATCCTGCAGGGCGCCGCCCGCGCCGGGGCGCGCCACGCCGGCTACGTCCTGCTGCGCCTGCCGCACGAGTTGCGGGACCTGTTCACGGCATGGCTGCAGGAGCACGTCCCCGACCGGGCTCGCCACGTGCTGTCGCTCATCCGCGAGACCCGGGCGGGCGGGCTGAACGACAGCCGGTTCGGCCAGCGCTTCACCGGCGTGGGCGCCTATGCCGACCTGCTCGCCCGGCGGTTCAGCGTAAGCGCGAAGCGTCTCGGGTTCGAGGACCGGCAGGAGCTGGACTGCACGCAGTTCGCGGTTCCCGCCATGGCAGGCACCCAGTTGTCGCTCCTGTAACCGCCGGTCGCGTGCCGGATTTCACGCGGGAGCGCGCCCATGGCGGCCGGGTTGCGGGAGTGGACGAAGCGGGCCGCGGACCGCTCGCCGGCCCCGTCGTCGCGGCGGCCGTGGTGTTCCCGGCCGGGGTGCCGGAGGCGCTCGCCCCCTTGCTGGACGACTCGAAGCGCCTTGCCCCCGAGGCGCGCCGGGCAGCCTTCGCGGCCCTGCTCGCCAGCGGCGCGGCCGAGATCGGCATCGGCGCTGCGTCGGTCGGCGAGATCTTGCGCCTCAACATCCTCGGCGCGTCGCTGCTCGCCATGCGGCGCGCGGTGCTGCGCCTGCCGGTCCCGCCCGCGCTCGCGCTGATCGACGGCAACCAGCCTCCCGCCCTGCCCTGCGCCGTGCGGTGCGTGGTCGGCGGGGACGGGCTGTCGCTCTCCATCGCCGCCGCCTCCATCGTCGCCAAGGTGGTGCGGGACAGGGCGATGACCCTGCTGGATCAGCGCCATCCCGGCTATGACTGGGCCGCCAACGCCGGCTACGGGACCGCGGCGCACCGCGCGGCGCTGGCGCGGCTCGGCCCGACCCGGCATCACCGGACCGGCTTCGGCACGGTCCGCCGCCTCCTTCTCGCAGAGGCGCTACGCGATCAAGCGGATTGACGCGGCTTCGGCGGAGCCGTCACAAGACGAACGTTGTGAAACGCCCGGGGGCCGGTTGGACGTCGTTCGCGAGTTGCCGCTGGACCAGGTGCTGCTGGGCGATTGCGTGCCTCTGATGGGGATGCTGCCGCCCGCCTCGGTCCACTGCATCTTCGCTGACCCGCCTTACAACTTACAGTTGCGCGGCGAGTTGCGCCGGCCGGATGACAGCCTGGTCGATGGCGTGGACGACGACTGGGACCGCTTCAGCGACTTCGCCGCCTACGACGCCTTCACGCGGGAGTGGCTGTCGGAGTGCCGCCGCCTGCTGCGCAAGGACGGCACGATCTGGGTGGTCGGCGCCTATCACAACATCTTCCGCGTCGGCGCCATCCTGCAGGACCTCGGCTTCTGGATCCTGAACGACGTCGTATGGCGCAAGTCCAACCCGATGCCGAACTTCCGCGGCCGGCGCTTCACCAACGCGCATGAGACGCTGATCTGGGCGGCGCGCGGCCGCGACAGCCGTTACCGCTTCAACTACCAGGCCATGAAGGCGCTGAACGACGACCTGCAGATGCGCAGCGACTGGCTCCTGCCGCTCTGCACCGGCGCCGAGCGCCTGCGCAACCAGCACGGCCTCAAGCTGCACCCGACGCAGAAGCCGGAGGCCCTGCTGCACCGCGTCCTGCTGGCCAGCACCTCGCCCGGCGACATCGTGCTGGACCCCGTCCTCGGCACTGGCACCACGGCGGCGGTCGCCAAGCGTCTGCAACGCCACTTCATCGGCATCGAGCGCCACCCGGCCTACGCCGAAGCCGCGATCGGCCGCATCCTGCGCGAGCGGCGCGGCTCGGCGGATTCCGTCGCCGCCACGCCCACGAAGCGCGAGGCGGTGCGCATCCCGTTCGGCAGCCTGGTCGAGCGCGGGCTGGTGGCGCCGGGCACCGAGCTGACGGACCGCGCCCGCCGCGTGCGCGCGACCGTGACGGCGGATGGCACGCTGGTGTGCGGCACGCTGCGCGGCTCCATCCACCAGGTCGGCGCCGCCGTGCAGAACGCGCCGAGCTGCAACGGCTGGACGTTCTGGCACATGGAGCGCGACGGCGCGCTGCTGCCGATCGACGCGCTGCGGACGCCCTAAACTGCTTTCACGCTGACCGCGTGCAAGCAGTTTAGGTTTCTCGTGAAGAACGCGGTTACTCACGCCAATCGACCGGCGCCGCAAGCGGTGCCGGTCGGCGTGAAACCGCTCAAATCCGAGGGCAGGCAGCGCAGGATGTAAGGCGGCAGGTTGAACGCGCCCGCGTGGATCTCGGGCGTCCAGTATCCGGTCAGGCCGAGGATGCCGGACGCCTCCGCCCGCGAGTGGATCGTCTCGACGGAGAGGCGGTCGAGCCCGGGCGCCTGCGTCGCGAATCCCAAGGTCATCAAGCCGCCGACATAGGTCGGCACCGCCGCCACGTAGGCCGTGACGTGACGGAAATGCCGCGCCCGGCACCGGCTGTTGTCCCGCAGCTCCTCGCCCTGCATGAACGGAACGCCGCACTGGTTGACCAGCACGCCGCGCCGGGCCAGGACTCGCGCGCAATCCGCGTAGAACGCGTCGGAGAACAGGGGCTCCGCGGCCCCTACCGGGTCGGTGCTGTCCACGATGATGGCGTCGAACGACCCGTCCGCGGCGCGCCTGACGTAATCGATGCCGTCCCCGACGATGATCTCCGCCCGCTGATCCGTCCAGGCCGGGCCGCCGACGCCGGGCATGTGCTCGCGGGCGAGGCGCAC
>JBBSIT010000374.1:0-5183 GCA_038231995.1 Acetobacterales bacterium
CGGCGCCCGAAGCGGATATCGAGATCATGGAGTTGGCCCACGCCCTGCGCCTGCCGCCGCCGCCTCCGCCCTATCTAAACCCCGTCCAGTTTGGAAATCATAGTCCCGCCCCTGTGATCAGGGGCACGGCATCGCAGTCACCTTCTCTGGCCAGAGGCGGACAGGACCATGGTTTTCAAACTGGACGCGGTTTAGCTGCGGCGCCATTGCGCCCGGGCGGCCCCGGGCTGCTCGCCGGCCTGTGCTGGGCGGCCGGTGGCTGGGACCCGGACCGCTCCGTCCCGATCGAGGCGCTAGCGCCGCTGGCAGGCTTGCCCGGCCTTCGTCTCGTCAGCCTGCAGCGCGGCCTGGCAGCCAACGCAGCGGACGCCGGGCTGTTCGCGACCGCGCAGGACCACTCGATGGACTTGGTGCGCACCGCCCGACTGGTGGCAGGCCTCGACCTGGTCGTGACGGTGGACACCATGATCGCCCACCTCGCCGCAGCGCTCGGCCGGCCGACCTGGCTGCTGCTCAAATCCGACGCAGACTGGCGCTGGGGCCAGGACCGCAGCCCGTGGTACCCCGCGGTGCGCCAGTTCCGCCAGCCCGCCCCGGGCGACTGGGCCACACCCGTCGCCGTCCTTGTCCGGGAACTCCGGAAGCGGCTAAAGGTTTGTGGGCCAGACAAGCGAGCCGCCACACACGTCGAAGGAACCGCCCCGCCCGTGCCAACAGCGCCATGAAGATCACGATCCTCGGCCTGACCATCACCTCATCCTGGGGCAACGGGCACGCGACAACCTATCGCGGCCTTGTCCGCGGACTGGCGCGGCGTGGTCACGATGTCTTGTTCCTCGAATGCAACAAGCCCTGGTACGCCGATAATCGTGACTTGCCGGAGCCGCCCTACGGCCAAACTGCGCTCTACGCCGACCTCGGCGACCTGACCCGGCGTTGGGCGCCCGCGATCCGCGCCGCCGACCTCGTGATCATCGGCTCCTATGTCCCGGACGGCATCGAGGCCGCACGGCTCGTGCAGCGCGAGGCGCGCGGCCTCACCGCATTCTACGATATCGACACGCCCGTGACGCTCGCTGCCCTGGAGGCCGGGCGCTGCGAATACCTCACGCCCGAGCTCCTGCCGGGCTTCGACCTCTACCTCTCCTTCACTGGCGGCCCCACGCTGCGTCTGCTGGAAAGCCAGCTCGGCGCCCGGGCCGCCCGGCCGCTCTACTGCTCCGCCGACCCCGACATCTATCGCCCCGACCCGGCGATCCAGCCCGGCTGGGATCTCGGCTACCTCGGCACCTACAGCGCCGACCGTCAGCCCACCGTGGACGCCCTGCTGTGCGAGCCGGCCAGGGCCTGGCCCGCTGGGCGCTTCGTGGTCGCCGGGCCGCAATATCCAGCAACATGCGTCTGGCCCGCCAATGTCGCACGCATCGAGCACCTGGCGCCGGACCTGCATCGAGGCTTCTACGCCGGGCAGCGCTTCACCCTGAACGTGACGCGCGCGGACATGATCCGCCGCGGCCATAGCCCGAGCGTGCGGCTGTTCGAGGCGGCTGCCTGCGGGGTGCCGATCATCAGCGACTGGTGGGAGGGCCTCGACGCGTTCTTCCGTCCGGACGAGGAGATCCTGATCGCTGCCGGATCTGACGACGTGCTGCGCGCGCTGCGCGAGCTGCCGGAGGGGCTGCGGCAGTCGCTGGCCGCCCGCGCCCGCGCCCGCGTGCTCGGCGCCCACACGGGGGACCACCGCGCGGCCGAGCTGGAGGGCTACACAGCCGAGGCCGCCCGCGCCGCGCGGCCCAAGGTGCGCGCATGAACGTGACGATCTTCGGCCTGTCCGTCAGCTCCTCCTGGGGCAACGGCCACGCGGCGCTCTGGCGCGGCCTGATCCGCGCCTTGCTGGCGGCCGGGCATCGCGTCACCTTCTTCGAGCGCGACGTGCCGTATTACGCCGAGCACCGTGACCTGCACGCACTCCCCCCGGGCGGCGACCTCGTGCTCTACCCCGATTGGGACACGGCCCTGCCCCGGATGCGGCGCGCGCTGGCCGATGCTGACGTGGCGGTCGTCACCAGCTACTGCCCGGATGCGCTGGCCGCGACCCGGCTGCTGCAGGACGGCCGCGCCATGCGCTGCTTCTACGACCTCGACACTCCCGTCACCCTCGCCCGCCTCGCGGCCGGGGAGGCAGTGGACTATATCGGACCGGACGCGCTGCGCGGCTTCGACCTCGTGCTGAGCTACACCGGCGGCGGCGCGCTGGACGCGCTGCGCGACCGCCTCGGCGCCCGCCGGGTCGTGCCGTTGTACGGCTCCGTCGATCCCGACCTGCACCGCCCGGCGCCGCCGCGGGCGGATTACGCCGGGCTGCTGTCCTATCTCGGCACCTACGCCGCCGACCGGCAGGCGGCGCTGGAGCGGCTGTTCGTCGAACCCGCCCGCCGCCGTCCCGACGCGCGCTTCGTGCTCGGCGGCGCGCAGTACCCGGACGGCTTTCCCTGGACGCCGAACACCTGGTTCGTCCGCCACCTGCCGCCGCCCGAGCACCCCGCGTTCTACTGCTCGTCGCGCCTCACGC
This sequence comes from Acetobacterales bacterium, assembly GCA_038231995.1. Lineage (GTDB taxonomy): Bacteria > Pseudomonadota > Alphaproteobacteria > Acetobacterales > Acetobacteraceae > JBBSIT01. The sequence goes on from JBBSIT010000374.1 coordinate 2,573, forward strand.
TGAACGTGACGCGCGAGGCGATGGCGACGATGGGTTGGTGCCCCTCCGGCCGGCTGTTCGAGGCGGCGGCCTGCGGCGTGCCGATCCTCTCCGATGCCTGGCCCGGCCTGGACAGCTTCTTCCAGCCCGGCCAGGAGATCCTGGTGGCGCATACGACCGAGGACGCGATGCAGGCGCTCGCCCTGCCCGGCGCCGAGCTTGACACCATCGCCCGCCGCGCCCGCGAGCGCACCTTGTCCGAGCACTCCGCCGCCCGCCGCGCCGCCGAGATGGTGGCCGCGTTCGAGGCAGCACTGCAGCGGGAGACCGCGTGATGTGGGGCATCATCCCCGCCGCCGGCACCGGCACGCGCATCCAGCCGCTCGCGTTCAGCAAGGAGCTGCTCCCGGTCGGCTCGCGCCTCGACGAGGCTGGCATGGAGCGCCCCCGCGCAGTCAGCGAGTACCTGATCGAGCGCATGGTCCGTGCCGGTGCCACCAAGATCTGCTTCGTGATCTCGCCCTGGAAGAGCGACATCCTGCAGTATTTCGGCGGCGCCGTAGGCGACGTGGACATCGCCTATGTGTGCCAGGCCGGCGCGGTCGGGCTGTGCGACGCGATCTTCCGAGCCCTGCCGCTGGTGGCGCCGGACGAGCCCGTGCTCGTCGGCCTGCCCGACACCATCTGGTTCCCCGCCGACGCCCTGTGCCAGCTTCCGGATGACCGTTTCTCCTTCCTGCTGTTCCCGGTGGACCGGCCGGAACTGTTCGACGCCGTGGACACCGACGCGGACGGCCGGGTGGTCGAGATCCAGGTCAAGTCCGCGTCCGCCCGGGGCAACTGGATCTGGGGCGCCTTCCGCATGCCCGGCCGCACGCTGCACGCGCTGCATGCGCTATGGCTCGAGCGCGAGCGCCGGGACGAGTTCATCGGCACGCTGGTCAACGCCTGGCTCGCCCGCGGCGGCGAGGCCTGGGGCGTGCGCGCCGGCGCCAGCTACGTCGACGTCGGCACGGTGGGCGGCTATCGCGAGGCGATGCGCCTACTGGGTGGCCAGGCGGCCGAGCCCACCCAAGTCCACGCCGGCGGGCGCCAGCGCCGCGCCGCATCCGAGGAGACCAAGGCTTGAGCACCACCCAGGACGGCTGGACGCCAGAGCGCATCCAGGAGCGCGCCGCCGCCCTCGGGCCGTGGTTCCACAACATGGCGCTGCGCGGCGTGCAGACAGCACCCGAGCATTTTCTGGGAGACTATCCCATGGTGAAATGGCGGCGCTTCCAGGACGCGATCCCGGCGGACCTCACCGGCAAGACCGTGCTCGACATCGGCTGCAACGCCGGGTTCTACAGCATGGAGATGAAGCGCCGCGGCGCCGCCCGCGTGCTGGGCGTCGATTTCGACGAGGACTACCTGGCCCAGGCCCGCTTCGCCGCCGAGGTGGAGGGCCTCGACATCGAGTTCCGCCAGCTCAGCGTCTATGACGTAGGCGCGCTCGGCGAGCGGTTCGACGTCGTGTTCTTTATCGGCGTGCTCTACCACCTGCGCCATCCGCTGCTGGCGCTCGACTTGATCCACGAGCACGTCGCCGGCGACATGTTGGTGTTCCAGTCCCTGCAGCGCGGCTCGAACGAGATCGCCCCGGTCGCCCCCGACTACGCATTCTGGGACACCGCCCATTTCGACGATCCAGGCTACCCCAAGCTGCACTTCATCGAGCGCAGCTACAGCGGGGACAACACCAACTGGTGGGCGCCCAACCGCGCCTGCTCCGCCGCCATGCTGCGCTCGACCGGGTTCCGGATCGAGAGTAACCCCGAGGAGGAGATCTTCATCTGCCGGCGGGCTGGGCGTCCGGACGAGCGCTACGGCGCAGTCTATCCCGCTCGCGGCCGTGAATAGGAGGACGGCGCCGTGATCGAGGCCGCCATGATCTGGAACGAGCCGAACAACAAGTCGCACTGGGACTTCGAGAACGACCCGGACTGGGCCACCTTCAGCCGCATGGCCCGCCTCGCCGGCCAGGCCATCGCCGCCGAGGCGCCGGGCCTGCCCCGCGTGCTCGGCGGCATGTCGCCGATCGACCCCGACTTCGTCCGCGTGCTGCAGGGCCACGGCACGTTCGATGAACTCGACGCCCTCGCGGTGCACGGCTTCCCGCTCGACTGGAACCACTGGATGATCGACGAGTGGCCGGCCAAGCTCGACAGCATCCGCGCCGTCACCGATCTGCCGGTATGGGTGTCCGAGGTCGGCATCAGCACGTTCGGCGCCGAGGAGGTGCAGGAATGGGGCCTGCGCCGCACCGCCGAGCTGCTGATCGGCCAGGCGCCGCGCATCCACTGGTACAGCCTATATGACCTGCCCGCCGCCTGGCCCGCCACGACCCGGCACCGTGAGGCCGAGGGCAGCTCCTACTATCGGCACTTCCACATGGGCCTGCTCGACGAGCACGGCCGGCCCAAGCGCGCCGCCCGGCTGTTCCCCGACTACACGCCGGAGCTCGGCATCTGCCAGTGGTTCCACTTCGAGGACCACCGCCTCGACGACGCCGTGCGCCACCTGCGCGACATGGGTGTGACCTACCTCCGCACCGGCCTGTCCTGGGCGGACTGGCTGCGGCCGAACGCCGAAC
>JBBSIT010000375.1:0-5180 GCA_038231995.1 Acetobacterales bacterium
CCCGCGCCCCACCCCGGCGGGCCGGGCCAACGTGCTGTTCCTGGTGCTCGTCGTGTGGGCCAGCGACATCGGCGCCTACGCGGCGGGCCGGCTGCTCGGCGGGCCGCTTCTCGCGCCGAGCATCTCGCCGGCCAAGACCTGGGCGGGCGCCGCCGGGGGGCTGGCGGCCGCGATGGCGGTGGGCGAGTGGGCTGCGTACGCGCCCGGGGGGGCTTCGCCGGGCCGCGCGGCGCTGGTCGCCTGCGGGCTGGGCGTCGCGAGCCAGGCGGGCGACCTGCTGGAGAGCGCTATCAAGCGGCGGTTCGGCGTGAAGGACAGCGGCTGGCTGATCCCCGGGCATGGCGGCCTGCTGGACCGGCTCGACGGATTGCTGGCCGCAGCGCCCGCCGCCGCGCTGCTCGCGTTGGTCCTGGGACGAGGAGTATACCTTTGGCGTTGAGAACCGTGCCCGTGAGAACCGTAACCGTCCTGGGCAGCACCGGCAGCGTGGGCGTGAGCACGCTCGACCTGCTGGCGGCCAACCCGGACGCCTTCGATGTGCGCGCGATGGTCGGCGGGCGCAACGCGGCCCGGCTGGCGGAGCAGGCGCGCGCACTCCGGGCGCGCCTCGCCGTCGTCGCCGACCCGGCCGCCTATCCCGCGCTCGCGCAGGCGCTGGACGGCACCGGCATCGAGGCCGCCGCCGGGCCGGAGGCCGTGCTCGCGGCCGCGTCGATCCCGGTGGACTGGACCATGTGCGCCATCACCGGCGCCGCCGGCCTGCCCTCGACGCTGGCGGCCATCCGCCGGGGCGGGGCCGTGGCGCTCGCCAACAAGGAGGCGCTGGTCTGCGCCGGGGAGGTCATGCTGCGCGCCGTGCTGGACGCGGGCGCCACCCTGCTGCCGGTGGACAGTGAGCACAACGCCATCTTCCAGGCGCTGGCCGAGGGCAACCGCGACGCCGTCGAGCGCATCGTATTGACCGCGAGCGGCGGGCCGTTCCGCACCTCCACCATCGAGGAGATGGCGGCGGCGACCCCCGAGGCGGCGCTGCGCCACCCCGTCTGGAGCATGGGGGCCAAGATCAGCATCGATTCGGCCACCATGATGAACAAAGGCCTGGAGCTGATCGAGGCGGCCCGGCTGTTCGGGCTGGACGAGTGCGACATCGGCGTGCTGGTGCACCCGCAATCCGTGATCCACGGCCTGGTGCACTACCGCGACGGCAGCGTGCTCGCCCAGCTCGGTTCGCCCGACATGCGCATCCCGATCGCCCACGCGCTCGCCTGGCCCGGCCGGATCGCGACCAGCTCGCCGCGCCTAGACCTGGCGGCCATCGGGCGGCTCATCTTCGAGGAGCCGGACCCCGTGCGCTTCCCGGCGCTCCGCCTGGCGCGTGACGCCTTGCGCGCGGGCGGCGGCGCACCCACAATCCTATCGGCGGCGAACGAGGTGGCGGTCGAGGCTTTCCTGGCCCGCAGGCTCGGGTTCACCGCGATCGCCGGCTTGGTCGAGGACGTGCTGGAGCGGATGGGCGCGCAGGCTGCCGACACGCTGGACTCAGTGCTGGAACTGGATGGCGCCGCCCGCCGGACTGCAACGCAATTCGCCGCCCTCCGCGCGGCTTGAGGACAACAACCGAGCATGTTCGCCATCCCCGAATTCGTCCGCACCGTAGGCGCCTTCGTCGTCGTGCTGGGCGTGCTGGTCTTCGTGCACGAGCTTGGCCACTACCTCGCCGCCCGCTGGCGCGGCGTGCATGTCGAGGCGTTCTCGATCGGCTTCGGCCGCGCCATCGCGCGCTGGACGGACCGGCGCGGCACGGTCTGGAAGCTCGCCTGGCTGCCGCTGGGCGGCTACGTCAAGCTGCACGGCCAGGAGCGGCCCGAGGACGTGTCGCCGGAGGTGCGGGCCGGGTGGCTGCCGGGCCGGACATTCCACGAGAAGTCGGTCGGCAGCCGGGCGATCGTCGTGGCCGCCGGGCCTGCCGCCAACTTCCTGCTGGCCGCGGTGCTGTTCGCGCTGCTGTTCGGCACGGTCGGGCGCCCGGTCTCGGTGCCGGTCGTGGGCGAAGTGGTCGCGGACGGCCCCGCGGCGACCGCCGGCCTGCGGTCGGGCGACCGGATCGAGGCGATCGACGGCGTAGCGGTCGGACGGTTCGAGGACATCCAGCGGATCGTGTCCGCCAATCCGGACCAGAATCTGTCGCTGCTGATCCTGCGTGATGGCCGGGGCGAGACGGTTGCGGTGCAGACCGGAAGCCGCGACGCGGGAGGCGGCCGGCGCGTCGGCCTGCTCGGCATCCGCGGCGGACAGGCCGAGCTCGCCAAGCTCGGGCCGATCCAGGCGGTCGGCGCCGGCATCGCGCAGACCTGGGATGTCACGTCTCAGACGCTGGCGGGCTTGGGCCAGATGATCAGCGGCGGCCGCGGCACCGAGGACCTGGGCGGACCGCTGCGGATCGCGCAGCTCTCCGGACAGGTAGCGCAGCTCGGCCTCGCCAGCCTCATCAGCTTCATCGCCGTGCTCTCGGTCAATCTCGGGCTGATCAACCTGTTCCCCATCCCGATCCTCGATGGCGGGCACCTGCTGTTCTACATCGCGGAAGCGATCCGCGGCCGGCCGCTGCCGCCGCGGACGCAGGAGTACGGCTACCGCGCCGGCTTCGCCGTGCTGGCCGCGCTGTTCGTGTTCGCCACCTGGAACGACCTGGCGCATATCGGGGTGTTCCGCTGGGTCGCCGGGCTGATCGGCTAGGCCTTCAGCCGGGGCTCCAGCCCAGCTGGAGCCTGGCGGCCGCCAATCCAAGCTTGGCGATGCGGGCCGCTGCGATTACAAGCAGCGCGTCGGCGGCCTGGCTGCCGGCGTGACGTCCCGGAGGAAACGGCTTTTGTCTCGAACCCGCGCAGCCCTGCTGGCCACGGCCTGCCTTGCCTCCCTGGTCCCGCCCGGCGAGGCGCAGGCGCAGCGTCCGCCCCGCGCCGCAGCGCGCCCGGCGGCCGGTCCCGCAACGCCCGCAGGGACGATCGCGTCCGTGCGGGTCGAGGGCAACCAGCGAATCGAGACCGGGACGATCCGCTCCTACATGCTCGTGCAGCCCGGTGACCCGTTCGATCCCGACCGGATCGACCGCAGCCTCAAGACCCTGTTCGCGACCGGCCTGTTCCAGGACGTGAACCTGCGGCGGGACGGCAATGTCCTCGTCGTTAAGGTCGTCGAGAACCCGATCGTCAACCGCATCGCCTTCGATGGGAACCGCAAGCTCAACGACGACCAGTTGCGCGCCGAGCTGCAGCTTCGTCCGCGCGCGGTGTTCACGCCGCAGCTTGCCCAGGCCGACCGGCAGCGCATCCTCGACCTGTATGCGCGGCGCGGCCGCTTCGCCGCCACGGTCGAGCCCAAGGTCGTGCGCATCGACCAGAACCGCGTCGACGTCGTGTTCGAGATCAACGAGGGCGACGCGACGCTGGTGAGCCGCATCGCCTTCGTCGGCAACCATGCCTTCAGCGAGAACCGGCTGCGCGAGGTGATCGCGAGCCGGGAGCAGGCGTTCTATCGCCTCCTGTCCACGAGCGACCAGTACGACCCGGAGCGGCTCGCCTTCGACAAGGAGCTGCTGCGCCGGTTCTACCTGAAGAACGGCTACGCCGATTTCGAGGTGACCGGCACGGCGGCCGAGCTGTCGCCCGACCGCCGGTCCTTCTTCGTCACCTTCACGATCGACGAGGGCAAGCGCTACCGGATCGGCGAGGTGAGCGTTGACAGCAAGCTGCGCAACGTCACCGGGGAGGAGCTGCGGCTGCTGGTGAACATCGACCCCGGCGACACCTATGACGGCGACGCCGTAGAGCGCACCACTCAGGCGCTGCAGGAGGCGGTGCAGAACCGCGGCTTCGCGTTCGTGGAGGTCAAGCCGCGCATCGCGCGCGACCGCGAGAAGCAGACGGTCGATCTCGTGTTCGACGTCACCGAGGGTCCGCGCGTGTTCGTCGAGCGGATCGACATCGTGGGCAACACCCGCACCAAGGACAAGGTGATCCGCCGCGAGTTCCGCTTGGCGGAAGGCGACGCGTTCAACGCCGCCGCCGTGCGCCGGTCGCGCCAGCGGCTGCAGGACCTCGGCTACTTCAACAGCGTGACCGTGCAGCCGAGCCAGGGATCGGCGCCGGACCGCGCGGTGCTGACGGCCGCCGTGGACGAGAAAGCGACCGGCGAGCTGACATTGGGCGGCGGCTACTCGACCGACGCCGGCGCCCTCGTCAACCTGGGCCTGCGCGAGCGCAACCTGGTCGGCACCGGCATCGACGCCGGCATCAACGGCGTGCTCGCGCAGCGCCGCAGCGAGGTCGACCTGTCCGTCACCGACCCGTACTTCCTGGACCGCAACCTGGTCGCCGGCTTCGACCTGTTCCACGTCCGCAACAACAACCAGAACATCGCGGCCTATGACGAGCGGCGGACGGGCGGCTCGCTGCGGCTCGGCTACGAGTTCAACGAGCACCTGCGCCAGGCCTGGACCTACTCGCTGGTCGATCGCAACGTGACCAACGTCAATGCGGGCGCCAGCATCTACGTGCGGAACCAGGAGGGCGGCTCGACGCTGTCGCAGATCGGGCAGACCTTATCGCTCGACTACCGCGACAGCCGCACGGACCCGCGGGACGGCTTTCTCGTGCGGCTCGGCACCGACTTCTCCGGGGTGGGCGGCTCAGAGCGCTACATCCGCGCCAAATTGGACGGCAGCTACTTCATCCCGCTCGAGCGCCTGACGGGCGACGCCGATTGGAGCATCGCCCTCACCGCCGGCGCCGGCTACCTGTTCCAGCTCGGCAAGGAGGAGAAGATCATCGACCGCTTCTTCCTTGGCGGCGACAACCTGCGCGGCTTCCGGTCGGGCGGCGCCGGGCCGCACTCGATCCCGAACAGCACCAACCCGAGCAGCGACAGCATCGGCGGCCGGTTCATCTACACCCAGTCGACTGAGCTGCGATTCCCGCTGCCGATCTCGGCCGATCTCGGCCTGTCCGGCCGCGCGTTCGTCGATGTCGGCGGGTTGTCCCAGGTGAGCAGGGTAGCAGTCGGCGCCATCCAGCAGGATCGCACGGATAGCCTCGCACCGCGGGTGGGCGCGGGTGTCGGCGTGTCATGGCGCACGCCGTGCGGCCTGAACAACAAAGACGTTGCCCAGGCCGTGGTGAATC
>JBBSIT010000376.1:0-5146 GCA_038231995.1 Acetobacterales bacterium
GCCACGGTCGGCGTCGGCTCGCCCTCCCAGAACAGGGTCGGGTGGTCAAACTTGCGCAGCAGCTCGTACTGTGTGCCGGGTGCAGGCATGCCCGGCGGCAGCTCGTCGAAGGGGCAGGTCGGGCGGCCGTAGCGCGTCTTCGGCCAGGGCCTGCCCTTCTTGTCCAAGGGCCAGCGCTGTCCGTTGATGATCTTCCACTTCGGGATCGGTTTGGGGTGCGGGACGAAGGTGGCGGGGAAGCTCACCCAGCCCGGGTGCTGGCGCTTCCATTCCACTGGATCAGGCGAGCCGTGCGGCACGAACAGGAATGGGGTTACGAGGTCATCAGGGCCAGGGCGGTCAGGGTCATCTGTCATGCAAGCGTTCCCACGTGGAACGCCCCGCGTGGACTTTATGCCTACCCAAACGCAACCCCCCGCCCTACTCCCCCGAAAGCTCCCGCCGCCGCTTGTCCAGCTCCTCGCTATACCGCCGCAGCGCATACTGCTCCGTCAGCACGCCGATCACCTGCATCGTCTCAGCACCATCCACCACCGCCAGCGCGTCGCTCTCGGCCGTCTCGAACATCTGCACGGCCTCCTTGATCGTCATCTGCGGCAGCAGCACCGTCCGCTTGTGGTGCACCACGTCCGACAGCCGGGTCGCCGTCTCCGGCGCCGCGTGCGCCTCCGGCGTCGAGACCAGCCCGGCGTAGCAGTCCTGCGCGTCCACCGTGATCACCAGCGCGATCGACCCGAGCGGCACCGACCGGCGGAACGCGCTCAACTGCGTGTCCGCCGGCATCTTGCGGAACTCGCGGCGCATCATCCGCCCCACCGTCAGGCTGCGCATCCAGCCGATGTCCACAGCACTTCGGATCGCCTCACCCCGCAGATGGAACCGCCACGTCGCGAACGAGTAGCCGAAGGTGCGCCGCACCGTCAGCGTGGACACCACGCTCGCCGCCAGCACCGCCACCGTCATCGGCAGCGACCCGGTGCTCTCCAACGCCAGCAGCGACATCGTCAGCGGCCCGCCCACCACCGCCACCGCCAGCGCGCTCATCCCCACCAGCGCGCACACCACCGCCGGCAGCACCTGCACCACCGTGATCATCGCCAGCGCGGCCGCGAACAGCTTGCCCACCAGCGCGCCCAGGAACAGCGACGCGAAGAACAGCCCGCCGCGGAACCCCGACCCGATCGACACCGCCGACGCCGTTGCCTTCAGCAGGATCAGCAGCGCGATATGCCCCATCGAGTACGGCGCATCGAGCGCGACCCGCATCGCAGCGTGCCCGCTCTCCATCACCGCCGGCGTCAGCAGCGCGAGCCCGCCCACCAGCAGCCCGCCCAGGCCCGGCCGCACCCAGGACGGCGTGCCGGAGCGCCGGAACCCCTCCTCCACCAGCGTCACTCCGCGCATCAACGCGACGCCGCCCAGCGCGCAGAGCATACCGAGCGCCAGGATTGGCACGTAGTCCACTGCCTCGATCGCCGTCGGCACCCGTATGTCGAACCCGCCTGCGCCGCCGGTCAGCACGCGCGCGACCGACACCGCGCAGATCGCCGCCACCACGACGGGCGCCAGCGTCGCCAGCGAGTAGGTGCCCACCACCAGCTCGAACGCGTAGAACGCCCCCGTGAGCGGCGCGTTGAACGCCGCCGCGATCGCCCCCGCGGCGCCGCACCCGACGAGCAGCCGTAGGTCGGACCGCCGCAGCCGGAAGCCCCGCCCCAGCCGCGACGCCATCGCGCTGCCGATCTGCGCGTAACCGGCCTCGAGCCCCACCGACGCGCCGACGCCGTTGCTCAGCACCGTCTGTCCCATCAGCACGACGCTGTCCTTCAGGCTCATTTGCCCGCCATACAGCGCGTTGGCCTCAATCGGGTCCACCGCCCGCCGCGGCCACCACCGCGCCAGCCCCCAGCCGATCAGCCCCAGCGTCAGCCCGCCGGCGGCTGGGACGAGCAGCGCGCGCGCCGGGTCGAGCTCCACCATGGCCGAGAGCTGCTGCCCCGGGTCGAGCCGGAACAAGGTGCGGTGCATCCACTCCGACGTGAGGTGCATGGCCACCACCGCCAGCCCGGCGCCGATGCCGACGAAGGCCGACAGCGCCACCAGCCAGATCTCGTCCGCACGCACCAGCGCGCGCAGCGTCTGCGGCACCTGGGCCACCACATCGACGACCGCGCGCCGACGCGCCGCCAGCCCGGCGCCGGTGGCGCGGGCCGAACGGCCGAGCAGGTCGGGGAAGCTGGACATGTCAACGCTGGTCCGCGATACACGCCCTTCATGCGGCTAGACGCGCCGGGGTTCAACCGGCTATCCGCTATTTCTGCGCTATAAACGCGCTTCGGCCGGCGACAGCCCACGCTCCCGCCGCGTGTCCTCCAGGTCGTCCGCAACGAATGCGCGCACCACGTCGTCCAACGGCTCGTGCGGCGCGAATCCCAGCGCCAGCGCGCGCGCGGGCTCGAACGCCGCCGGCCAGCCGCCGACGATATCCGCGATGACCGGGTCCGGCGCCCGCACGACGAGCGCCGACGCGCCAGGCCGCACCGCCTCCAACGCCGCCAGCATCTCCCCCACGGTGGCCCGCAGCCCCGGCGGGTTCACGCTGCGGTCGAGTCCCATCGGCGCCGTGTGCATCGACGCCGCGTGCAGCAGCCACTCCACCGCGCGTCGCGGGCTGCACACCCATACCGCGAACTCGTCTGGCACCGGCAGCTCCGCCGGCAGCCCCAGCAACGGCTCGCGCACGATGCCACTGACGAAGCTGCTCGCCGCCTTGTTCGGCCGGCCCGGCCGCACGATGACGGTCGGCAGCCGGATCAGCACGGCGTCGAGGAAGCCCCGCCGGCTCGCATCCGCCAGGAACAGCTCGGCCGCGGCCTTCTGCGCGCCGTAGGAGTTCGCCGGCACCTGCCGCGCATCGTCACCCAGCACCGCATCCTGCCCGCCGCTGAAGCTCGCGATCGAGCTGGTGAACACCACTCGCGGCGGCCGCGCCAAGCGCCGGCACGCGTCGATCACCGCGTCCGTGCCGCGCACGTTCACCCGCCGCCCCAGCTCGTAATCCGCCTCCGCCGCAACGCTCACCACGGCCGCCAGGTGGAACACCACGTCCGTCTCCGGCGGGATCGCGCCTTCCGGCAACGCGCTGATGTCGCCGCCGAGGCAGCGCACGGGGAACGGCGCCTCGACCGACTCGGGCGCGGCAAGGTCGAACAAGGTGAGGCTGCTGACCGGCTGGCCGCCGAGCGCGCCGTCCGCCGCGAGCCGCCGGGCCACCTTGCGCCCGAGGAACCCGGCCCCGCCCAGGATCGTGATGTGCATCGCTGTCTCCCCCTCTGTCGCATGGGAGCTTCGCAGGAGCGCCCGCCCGCGTCATCATGCGCCATGCCGCTCCGCGCCCTGCCCAACCCGCGCCACGGCGTGCCTGGCCTCGTGGTGCTGCCCGCCGGCGGCTACCGTCGCGCGCGCGCCGAGCTGCTGTCCTGGCCCGCCGGACCTGAGCCGCTCGTGGATCACCAAATCGCCGGCCTCGCCGCCGTCCGCGCGATGGCGACCGACGCCGCGGAGCGCCGCGCCGGCGCCTACGTCGTACTGGGCCTGCTCACGGCGGAGCTCGCGCGGGCCGGCGTCGCCCCTGCCGCCACGCGGGAGGACCTGGAGGGCGGCCGCTTTGCCGAAGCAGCGCAGGGTCTCGTCGTGGCCTGCGCCGGCAGCCCGGCCTTTGCCCAGGGCGCCGCCGACGCAGCCCGGCGTTTCGGCGCCCGGGTCGCCCCCCCCGAGGACGCCACGGCGCTGCAAGCCACCGACCTCTCCCGCTCCGGCCTAACCGAGCCGCCGCGCGAGGCCATGCAGGCGCTGCGCCTCGCGACCGACGCCGCGCTCGATGCCTGGCCCGGCCCGCCGCCCACTCACGTCCTCGTTCCCGCTCAAGCCGCATTGGCCGCCGCAGCCTCCGCCCAGCTCCGCACCCGCCTGTCCCCACCGCCCGCGCTGGTGCTGACCCTGCCGGACGGCGCCGCACCCGACGCGCTCGAAGCCTGCCTCGGCCCGCTCGCCTGGCAGGAGCTGGAGCGCGGCGCCTCCGCGGTCCTCGCGGCCGCCGATGGCGACCCGCTCGCAGCCCTGCTGGCCGCCATGGACGACCCGGCTGCCCGCGCCGCCCTCGGGTTCGACGCCGCGAGCCGGGTCCTGCTGCTCGGCACGCCAGCGTTGCGCGACTTGTCCGCGCGCGGTTAAACCCCGTCCAGTTTAAAACCCGTGGTCCTGAGCGCTGCCGGTAGGAGGGTTAGGAGAGGCTCTCCCCTGAATGGTGCGGCGACCAGGGAAACGGCACTATGCTTTCCAAACTGGACGCGGTTTAGGGTCGGAGCACCAGGCCGGGGAGACCGCCATGTCCGACTACGAGCTGGAAGGCGCGAGCTGGGGCAGGCGCACGCTGACCTGGGGCCTGGCGCGCATCCCCGACGACCCGAGCGCCCGATACCCCTTCTCCAGCTACGTCTCCGGCCGCTACGAGGCCGACATCGCCCGCGCCTTCAACCGCTGGCAGTCCGCATCGAGCCTGAGCTTCGCCCGCGTGGAGGACAGCGCCGACCCGGCCCGCCCCCCCGACATCCGCATCGCCTTCGGCCGGCTGGACGGCAACGTCGTCGGCGACGCGCTCGTCCCCCGGTCCGGCGACGCCCTCGTGCCCGGCGCCCGCATCCGCCTGCAGGACCCGACACCCGCCACCTACGCGACCGGCCCCAACGGCAACCTGGTCTATGCCGGCTACCCCACCAACCTCTACCAGGTCATCCTGCACGAGGTTGGACACACGCTGGGCCTCGGCCACTCCTCCGACCCGTCCGCCGTTATGTACGCGACCGCCAACGGCGCCCCCAACACGGACCTCGACGCCTCCGACATCGCCGGAATCCGCGCCCTGTATGCCGCCAAGCCCGGCATGACCTCCGATATCAGCACCGGCTACACCGCTCTCCTCTGGCAGGGGAAGGTGGAAGTCCGCGACGTCTCGACCGGCGATCTCGCCCAGGTCCTGGCCGAGCAGTCGCCGCGCCTCTCCTTCATCGGCGGCAACACCGACGCGCTGAACCTGGCCGATGCGCGGTCCCTGGGCCTCGATCCCGCCGGGTTGCGCGACTACGAC
>JBBSIT010000377.1:0-5130 GCA_038231995.1 Acetobacterales bacterium
ACGCATCCGCTCGGTCGCCCTCAACATCCTGCGCGCCAAGGACGTCCAGAACGTCAGCCTCGCGCTCTACACCAACGCCGTCAGCTTCGACCAGCTGCTCGCCCTCGGCACGGCGTAATCAGAACTGAATGGCCCTGGGTGGCGGAGGCGGTGCTCGCGCTGCTCTGACCGGACCGGCCTCCAAGTCTGTCCATGATACAACGCATCGGAGTCGGAATGCGCTATTCGATACCTCTAACTGTAATAGTGATGCTTCTCGTTAGCTCCATTTCCGAAGCTCAACGTATAATTCATCATAAGGCTATTCCGGGACTCACGGCATGCCTGAACTCACCACGATCTGACACTCCGCTTGCCAGGGTCGGGTGTGCGACGGAGGAGGAGGAACAGCAAAGGGCTTGTATGCAGGCCGCCCTCGCTGCGATGCTCGCGACGCTGCCGGAGGATAGGCGCCGTGGCCTGATGCGCGTCCAGGAAGCCTGGTCGCATTGGCTGGCGGCGAGGTGCGATTTCATCGACGGCCCGTTCGAAGGCAGCGAAGCCAAGGTCGAGGCGGCACTCTGCCGTGTGAACACTATCGCGGAGCGGGCCGACGAACTTGCGGCCTTGCAGCGCCCCGCTATGCTTGCACCTAACAATGCGCCGCCTTGAACCTCCCCAGGTCGTGTCCCGCATAGTGGTGTAGGAGGTGGCCGGGCCGCGTTGACGCCAACTAAACCGCGTCCAGTTTGGAAAGCATAGTGCCGTTTCCCTGGTCGCCGCACCATTCAGGGGAGAGCCTCTCCTAACCCTCCTACCGGCAGCGCTCAGGACCACGGGTTTCAAACTGGACGGGGTTTAAATATCCTTCTCGTCCGTCTCCGGCTCCACGGCGATGTCGGCGTCGATCGTGTCGGCGTCGTCCTCTAGGTCGTTGGTGTCCGCCAGCACATCCTCCTCGGCCTCGTCCTCGACCGCCTCGACCTCGACGTCCGCGTCCTCGATGCCGGGCACGGGCGGCTTCTTGACGCGCTTCTCCTCGACCACGTTGCCGCCGCCGCGCTTCGGGCGCGGCTGCTCGACCGGCTGCACGGTGCCGCACTTGGGGCAGACCGCCGGCGACTTGGTGAGGTCGTAGAAGCGTGTCGAGCACGCCACGCAGACCCGCTTGGTGCCGAGTTCAGGCTTGGCCATCGTTCGCCCTCAAGATCGTCGCCCCCCACAGGGGCGGCGGAGGGCGCGGCCCATGCCACCCCTGCGCGCGGCTGTCAAACCGTAAGGCATCATGCTAAGCGCCCCCGCCCGTCGGAGAAGTGCCGCGTGACCGAGCAACCCGCCCGCCCCATGACGTCCCGCAAGCCGACCGGCGCCCTGCACGGCGTCGTCACCGTGCCCGGCGACAAGAGCATCAGCCATCGCGCCCTCATGTTCGCGGGCCTCGCCGTGGGCGAGACGCGCATCCAGGGATTGCTGGAGGGCGAGGACGTGCTGCGCACCGCCGCCGCCATACGGGCGCTCGGCGCCGAGGTGACGCAGGACGCACCGGGCGCCTGGCGCGTGGCGGGGCGCGGCATAGGCGGGCTGGTCGAGCCGGCCGACGTGCTGGACATGGGCAACTCCGGCACCGCCGCGCGGCTGCTCGCCGGCATCCTGGCCAGCCACCCGCTGTTCGCGGTCATGACCGGGGATGCGAGCCTGCGCGGGCGGCCGATGCGCCGGGTCACGGAACCGCTGGCGGCGTGCGGGGCGCGGTTCACCGGGCGCGCCGGCGGCCGGCTGCCGCTCGCGATCGAGGGCGCGCAGGACGCGTTGCCGATCTCCTACCGGCTGCCCGTCGCCTCGGCGCAGGTGAAGTCCGCGCTGCTGCTCGCCGGGTTGAACGCGCCGGGCAAGACCTGCGTCGAGGAGCCGGAGCCGACGCGCGACCACAGCGAGCGGATGCTGCGGCATTTCGGCGCCGACGTTCAGGTGGAGCAGGCGGGCACGGGCCGAATCGTCCGGCTCGCCGGCCAACCCGAGCTGCGCGCGGCCGACGTGTCCGTGCCCGGCGACCCGTCCTCCGCCGCCTTCCCGCTCGTGGCGGCGCTGCTGGTGCCGGGCTCGCGCGTGACGGTGCGCGGCGTCGGGCTCAACCCGCTGCGGACCGGGCTGCTCGATACGCTGCGCGGGATGGGCGCGGACCTGGCGGTAACGAACGAGCGGATCGAGGGGGGCGAGGTCGTCGGCGACATCACGGCGGCGCATGGCGCCTTGCGAGCGGTGGACGTGCCGCCGGGCCGGGCGCCGAGCATGATCGACGAGTATCCGATCCTCGCCGTGGCGGCCGCCTGCGCCGCGGGCGCCACGCGGATGCGGGGCTTGCGCGAGCTGCGGGTGAAGGAGAGCGACCGGCTGTCCGCGACCGCTGCGCTGCTGGCGGCCAACGGCGTCCGCGTCGAGATCATCGGCGACGACCTGATCGTGCACGGAAGCGGCCGTTCGCCGGCGGGCGGCGGGCTGGTGGCGACCGGCATGGACCACCGGATCGCCATGAGCGCGCTGGTGCTGGGCTGTAGCGCGGACGCTCCGGTGGCGGTGAATGACGCGGCGTTCATCGACACGAGCTTCCCGGGCTTCGCGGCGCTGATGCGGTCCTTGGGCGCGGAGATCGATTGAGCGTCATCATCGCCATCGACGGGCCGGCCGCCGCCGGCAAGGGCACGCTGGCCCGGCGGATTGCGGCCGAGCTGGGCCTGCCCTACCTCGACACCGGGCTGCTGTATCGCGCCGTGGGCCGCCGCGTGCTGGACGCAGGCGCTGACCCGGCCGACGCTACTGCGGCCGAGGCGGCGGCGCTGTCGTTGGAGGCGGCGGACCGGGCCCGTGCCGACCTGCGCGTGCCCGCAGCGGACGCGGAGGCGAGCCTGGTCGCCACCCACCCCGGCGTGCGCGCGGCGCTGGTCGCGTTCCAGCGCGCGTTCGGCCGGCAGCGCGGCGCGGTGATGGACGGGCGGGACATCGGCACGGTGATCTTCCCCGACGCCGCGGTGAAGCTGTTCGTGACGGCCAGCGCGGAGGCGCGGGCGGAGCGGCGCTGGCTGGAACGGGCGGCCAATGGGACGGCTCTGGCGGATGTGGCGGCGGCGATGCGGCGGCGGGATGCGCGGGACGCCGGGCGGCAGGTGGCGCCGTTGCAGCCGGCCGCGGACGCGGTGGTGCTCGATACGACGGCGCTGGACGCCGATGCCGCCTTCGCGAAGGCGCTTGGAATCGTAAGGGAACGCCTCGGTCCCGCTTGACTCTGTTCAGCCCGACGTTACATCTGTGCATGGCTCGCCCGTCCGCAAGGAACGGGCTTTTTGTTCATTCCATCTGGTCTGCCGCGTTTGCCCCTGGGCCGCGGAGGCAAGCCGTAGTCCCGATCTCTGGGACCGCGCAGTCTGATGATCCCGGCGCTGCCGGGCCGCATCCACAGGAACACCCTATACACATGGTATCTTCCGCCCTCCTCGACCGCCCGTCGCACGACATGGGAGGGGAGGATTTCGCCTCGCTTCTCGATGAAAGCATGGGCCTCAACGCCGGCTTCGAAGGCTCCGTCGTCACCGGACGCGTGGTCCGCCTCACCGACGAGTACGCCGTCGTCGATGTCGGCCTGAAAAGCGAGGGCCGCGTCGCCCTCAAGGAGTTCGCCATCCCCGGGCAGGCGCCCGAGGTCAAGCCCGGCGACATGATCGAGCTCTATGTCGAGCGCTACGAGGACCGCGACGGCGCCATCGTGCTGTCGCGCGAGAAGGCGCGGCGCGAGGAGGCCTGGACCAACCTGGAGAAGGCGTTCGAGGGCCAGCAGCGCGTGAACGGCACGATCTACGGCCGGGTCAAGGGCGGCTTCACCGTCGATCTCGGGGGCGCGGTAGCGTTCCTGCCGGGCAGCCAGGTCGACATCCGTCCGGTGCGCGACGTCGGGCCTCTCATGGGCACGCCGCAGCCGTTCCAGATCCTGAAGATGGACCGCGCGCGGGGCAACATCGTCGTCAGCCGCCGGGCCGTGCTGGAGGAGACGCGCGCCGAGCAGCGCAGCGAGCTGATCCAGGGCCTCAAGGAAGGCATGATCCTCGACGGCGTGGTCAAGAACATCACCGATTACGGCGCGTTCGTGGACCTCGGCGGCGTGGACGGGCTGCTGCACGTCACCGACATCGCCTGGCGCCGCATCAACCACCCGAGCGAGGCCCTGCAGATCGGCCAGCAGGTCCGCGTGCAGGTGATCCGCTTCAACCCGGAGACGCAGCGCATCAGCCTGGGCATGAAGCAGCTCGAGGCCGATCCGTGGGAGGGCGTCGCCGCGAAGTACCCGCCCGGCGCGAAGTACTCCGGCCGCGTCACCAACATCACGGACTACGGCGCCTTCGTGGAGCTGGAGCCCGGCGTCGAGGGCCTGGTCCATGTCTCCGAGATGAGCTGGACCAAGAAGAACGTGCACCCCGGCAAGATCGTCGCGACCAGCCAGGAAGTGGACGTGATGGTGCTGGACGTGGACAGCTCCAAGCGCCGCATCAGCCTCGGGCTGAAGCAGGTGCAGCGCAACCCGTGGGAGCAGTTCCAGGACGAGCACCCCGTGGGCAGCACGGTCGAGGGCGAGATCCGCAACATCACCGAGTTCGGCCTGTTCATCGGCCTGACCGCGGATATCGACGGCATGGTCCACATGTCCGACCTGTCCTGGGACGATGCCGGCGAGCTGGCCATCACGAAGTACGAGAAGGGCCAGGTCGTGAAGGCCAAGGTGCTCGACATCGACGTCGAGAAGGAGCGGATCAGCCTTGGCGTCAAGCAGCTCCAAGACGACCCGGCCGCCGACGTGCTGAGCCGCGTGCACAAGAACGACGTCGTGACGTGCATCGTCACCGCGGTGCAGGCGAACGGCATTGAGGTGAAGGTGGACGACGTGCTGACCGGCTTCATCCGCCGGGCCGAGCTGGCGCGCGACAAGAGCGACCAGCGGCCGGACCGCTTCGCCGTGGGCGAGAAGGTGGACGCCAAGGTCACGGCGATCGACCGCGCCGGCCGCAAGCTGTCGCTGACCATCAAGGGACGCGAGATGGAGGAGGAGAAGCAGGTGATGCAGGAATACGGCACCACCGACTCCGGCGCCTCGCTGGGCGACATCCT
>JBBSIT010000378.1:0-5115 GCA_038231995.1 Acetobacterales bacterium
CCAGGAAATCCGCCGCGTCGCCACCCGCCTCGCGCAGCGCCGCATCCGGCCCGCGCACGTCATCGCTTGTTCGCTCTGGCGACGCGCCCACCAAGCCGCCGCAAGGCGCTCGCATCTGAAACGCAAAGCGCAACTGTAGTGCTAGGCTGCTTGCACACCGCCGGCGTGAACGCCGCCTAGCGCCTTTGGCTGCGGAACACGGCGAACAGCACGCCGGCGACCGCGACCACGTCGATCCAGCGCGTGTTGCTGCGTTGGGCCGCCCTGCGCGCGATCTCGACATGCGCGCCGGCCCCGCCGCCGGGCGCCATGGGAGCGGGCGCGTTGTCCAGGCCGCCCTCGACCGCCACCGTGCCGTGGCGTGCCGACCAGACCTTGGTGAACTCGGCGCCGAGCAGGAAGATCTGCGACGAGTAGTAGATCCACAGCAGCACGATCACGAACGCGCCGGCCGCGCCGTAGCTCGATGCCACCTGGCTGCTGCCGATGTAGAGCCCGATCAGCGTCTTGCCCACGGTGAACAGGAACGCGGTCGCCACTGCCCCCACCAGGACATCCCCGTAGCTCAGCGCCTTGTCCGGCAGGATCTTGTAGATCGCGGCGAACAGCAGCGAGACCAGCGCGAACGAGACGGCGAAGTTGACGACCTGCAGCAGCAGCTCCATGCCCGAGATGAAGCTGCTCATGTAGGTCCCGAGCGCCGAGATCGCGGCGCTGGCCACCAGCGACACCAGCAGCAGGAACCCGAGCGCCGCGACGAGGCCGAGGCTGGCCGCGCGCGTCTTCACGATCCCGGAGACGCCCGACGGGGCCTGCACGCGCCAGATCGCGTTCAGCGAGCTCTGCATCTCTCCGAACACGCCCGACGCGGTCAGCAGCAGGGTCCCGATGCCGACGACGGTGGCGATGATGCCGGAGCTCTTGTTGCTCGCGCTCGCGACCATGGACTGCACGGCGTCCGCGCCCTGCTGGCCCATCAGGCCTTTCAACTGCTCAGCGACGGCGCCGCGCGCGGCCTCGTCGCCGAAGGCGAGGCCGGCGATGGCGATGCAGATCACCACGACCGGGCCGATCGACAGGATGGTGTAGTACGCGATCGCCGCGCCGCGGCTCAGGGAGTTGTCCGCCCAGTATCCCGAGATGGTGTCCTTCACCATGGTCCAGGCTGTGCCGAGCATGTTGGTCACCCGTTCAAGTCCCCGCGAATCCTACGACGGCGCCTATTTCGCCACCAGCGGGCAGCCGCCCTGGTCGAGCGGGCGGAACGCCTGATCCGGCGGGATGGTCGTCATCAGCTCGTAGGTGTCCCAGCGCGACCTCGACTGCGCCGGGCTCTTCACCCGGAACACATACATCGCGTGCACCGCGCGGCCATCGACCCGGACGGTAACGGGACCGAACAGGGCGTCATCGATCGTAAGCGCGCGCATGGCGGCCAGCACGCGCTCGCCCTCGATCGACCCGGCCGCCTTCACCGCGCGCAGATAGGCCAGCACGGAGGAGTACACCCCCGCCTGGTTCTCGGTCGGCACGCGGCCCGCCATGCGCTCGCCGAACCGGCGCGACCACTCGCGCGTGCGGTCGTTCAGGTCCCAATAGAACGCCTCGGTGACGATGAGGCCCTGCGCTGCCTGCAGCCCCAGCGCGTCCACGTCCACGATCTGGGTGAACAGCCCCAGCAGCGTCGCCGAGCGGTTCACGCCGAACTCGGCCGCCTGCTTCACGGCGTTGATGAAGTCGGTCCCCGTGGAGGCGAAGGCGATCACCTTGGCGCCCGACGCCTGCGCTTGCAGCAGGTAGGACGAGAAGTCGGTGGTGCCCAGCGGGTGCTTGACCGAGCCTGCGACCGTGCCGCCCAAGGACGTCAGCACCTCCGTCGTGTCCCGCTCCAGCGCCTGGCCCAGCGCGTAGTCGAAGCCGATGAAGTAGAATGGGCCGATGTCCTTGGCGGCGCGGGCGGCGGAGTTGCCGAACGCCCAGGTGTCGAACGTCCACTGCACCGTGGTGGGCGAGCAGAACTTGCCCGTGAGGTCCGAGGTGCCGACGTTGCTGGCGATGAAGGTGCGGTTGCGCTCGCGCATGACGTCGTTGACGGCGAGGGCGACGCCCGAGTTGACCGCGTCCGCCACCGCCGCCACGCCGTCCCGGTCCACCCAGGCGCGCGCGATCTGGCTGCCGATATCGGCCTTGTTCTGATGGTCGCCGTAGAGGATCTCGACCTTCATGTCCGGCGCCTCGCGCGCGAAGTCCTCGACCGCGAGCTGGGCCGCTATGACGGAGCCGCGGCCGGACTGGTCGGCGAACGGGCCGGACTGGTCGTTGAGCACGCCGATTTTCACCACCGGCGGGAGTTGGGCATCGGCCGCGCCGGTCAGGCCGGCCCAGGTGGCGAAGGCCAAGGCGATCACGTTCAGGCGCATGCTGCTCTCCTCCCGCGCCCGCCGGGGCGCCGGAGGCTTTATAGCAGCGGCGGGACGAAAGGCGCCATGCGGAGGTGGTCGGGGATGACGAGGCCGAGCCGGGTCGGCACGTCCCATACCTCGCGCACGGTGCGCACGGGGCGGAACCCGGCGCGCAGATAGCCCGGCAGGGCGCGGGGATGGTCGGCCGTGCAGGTGTTCACCGTGATCGCCCGGGCGCCCATCCCGACAGCCGTGTCGATCGCAACCCGCAGGAAGGCGCCGCCGATGCCGAGGCCGACGGCGGCCGGCATCAGCCCGAAATAGGACAGGTTGACCGTCGGCCGGCCGCGGGCATCGAGCTCGAAGAACCCGGCAGGCTCGCCGTCGCGGTACAGCACATGGATGGACACGGCCGGGTCGGCCAGGATGCCGGCCAGCGCCTCGTCCGTGAGCGAGCGGCGGAGCCACCAGACATAGGGCGCGCCCACCGTGTCATAGAGGAAGCGGTAGAACGCCACGCTGGGCCGGGGCAGGCGCAGCAAAGACGTGTCGTCCGGCAGGGCGCGCGCCTCGCCGGGGGGCGGGCGGTCGAGGCGCAGGAAGGTGACGGTGACGGCGACTCGCGTGGTGGGCTGCAACGTCCGCTCCTCGAAGTCAGGCCGGGGCCCTGCCCCACGAGGCTACGCCATGGCCGAATCTCGCCCATTAATCTAGCGCGTCCGGCGTGAGGATAGACAGGGGCTGCGTCGGGCGAAGGGCTGCAGGTCCGGCAGCAGCCGGCTCACATCGTCGCCCGCAGCGAGCAGGGCGCGGCCGGCGGCCGACCACCGGGCCGGGCGCACCGTGGGATCGGCGAAGGGGCCGCTGACGCGCACGGGCACGTCCAGCGCGAAGGAGCTGGTGGTTGCCGACTCGCTGCTGATCGTCAGGTCGAACCAGCGCCGGTTCAGGTCGAACCGGCCATTGCCGGCGATGGCGCCGTTCTCGGAACGGATGCGCAGCGGCGACACCGTGCCGGCGCCCGCGCGGATGTCCAGCACGCCGACCAGGCAGGAGATCGCGCTCATGCCGCGGGCGGTGCGGAACAGCTCGCGCACGTCGGTGGACGCGATCGCGACCACCTCGCGCGCGATGCTGCCGCCGCTCATCGTCACCACGGCCGAGGCGCGGGCGCCCCGGGCCGCCGCGTTCAGCGTGGCGCCGCCGGCGGCGACCGCGAACTGTCCGTCCATCCGGCCCAGCAACGGCACCGCCCGCCCGACTCCGAGTGCGCGGCGCAGCTCCTGAACATTCATGCCGGAGACGGCTACCGCGGCCGAAACGCGCCCGCCCGCTTGCCCGTCCTCCGACTCGACCCGGCCATCGGCCTGATCCGCGCACCCAGGTAGGTGAGCGAGAGCTCCTCCACCGTGATGCGGCCAGGGGTCGGCGCCGCCGCCAGCCGCACGTCCGCGGCGCGGATCCCGGCGTAAGCGAGCTGGCGCGCGGACAGCCGGGCGGCGACCAGCGTGTCGGGCGCGCGATCGACAGCGAGCGACAGGTCGGCATCCGCCCGGCTGCCGCGACGCCCGCCGCCCAGCACCTCGTTCAAGTCGAGCTGGTCGAAGGCGAGGTCCGCGGCGATGTCGTCCGGCTTGCCGTGGCCGCCCTCGATTAGGCGCAGCGTCGCCGCCGTGATCGCGCTGTCGTCCAGCGCGCCGGATGCGTCAGTCAACTGCCAGAGAGGCCCCGGGTGCTCCAGCGTGCCGGATAGGCGGAGCGCCGGGTCGAGGTCGCTGCTGACCCCCGCGATCGCCAGGATCGCCGCCGGCGTCGGAGCGATGAGGGCGAGCGCGCCCCGGGCGCCGTCGAGGTCCAGCGGCTCGGTCATCGTGCCCTGGAAATGCAGCGTGGTATCGCCCGAGGCGAGGCGGAGGTCCGTGCCGTAAGGCACTGACGCGTCCCGCAAGGTCGCGATCGGCGCCAAATCCGCCTCCAGCGTGATCGGCACGTCGTTATAGGCGCCCGAGCCCGCCAGACGGACGGGTTGCTCGGCGTCCGCGGTCCGGATCGTCATGTCGTCCAGCCGGGTGCGCAACAGCGCGCCGCTCGACGTGCGAAAGTCCACTTCGCTCCGCGTGAGCCCGGCATCGAGCAGGGTGGGAAACCAGGCGCGGCTGGCCGGACCCGGCGGCGCCGGCCGGTCCGGTCCGAACTTCCAGCTGGCGGTCCGGTCGGCGGTGCGCTCCAGCAGGACCTGCAGCCCATCCACCGCGAGCCGCCGGATCACCGTCGGGCCGCGCAGCAAGGAGAGGGCCTCAACCTCGGCCGTCGCGCTCGTGAACTCGGCCATGACCGGGCGGCTGCCGCCGGGCAGGTTGTCCAGCCGGGCGCCGCGGAGCTCGACCGTGATCCAACGCCCCGGCGTCACGTGCAGCGAGCCGATCGCCACTGGCCGGCCAAGCGCCGCGCTGGCGCGCCGGGCGGCGAACGGGCCGAGATCGAAGCGTCCTACCAGCAGCCAGGCCGCGACGAGCAGGACGATGAGCAAGGCGGCGAGCCCGAGGGCGATCGAGGCGATCCAGCGAACCAAAGCCGCCTCCCATCGAACACGATCGCCTCACTAGCAGCCTGTCGGACTTAACGCGACGCGGAAGCGAGTTGTAGGGTCGGCGGATTGAGTGGCTGCGCTTCGGAGACCTGCCGCATGAGCAATTTCCGCCTGATTGATCGC
>JBBSIT010000379.1:0-5108 GCA_038231995.1 Acetobacterales bacterium
ATCCAACCCCGGACTTTTGCCCCGGTTACGGTGAAACCACCCTAGCCATTGTTTCACGCGGTTACTCACCCTGACCGAACGCAAGAGCGCGTCCAGTCAGGGTGAAACCGCTTTAAACCGCGTCCAGTCTGAAAACCGTAGCTTTGCCAGCCTGCGACCTGAGATGGCTACTCCAGCGGGCGTCCCTGGCAGGCCAGGGGCAACCATGGGTCTCAAACTGGACGTGGTTTAGCTACACCAAGCCCTTGCGGGCCTGCTCGCGCACTTCGGACGGGCGCTGGCCGTGGAAGCGGCGGAACCACTGCGAGAAATGCGACGTCGAGGTAAAGCCGCTCGCCACCGCCACGTCCAGCAAGGTGCGGTCGGAGTAGATCAGCAACTCGCGCGCCCGGTCCACCCGCAGCGCCAGATAATAGCGCACCGGCGGCATCCGGACATAGCGCAGGAACAGCCGCTCGAGCTGCCGCGCGCTGACCCCGGCGCCGGCCGCGAGCGCGGTCACGGGCAGCGGGTCCTCGATGTGCTCGGCCATCGCCCGCAGCGCGTCCTGCAGCGCCGGCGGCAGCCCGGCGGCGTGGTCCAGCCGGCCGCCGCGCTGCTCGTCCCCCTCGCCGCGGATGCGCTGGTGGTGGAATTGGTTGGCGACCCGGCGCGCCAGGTCCGCCCCGTGCCGGTCGGCGACCAGCCGCAGCGCCAGGTCCATCGACGCCGTGCCGCCCGAGCAGGTCAGCCGGTTGCGGTCGATCTCGTACAGCCGGTCCGTGCACAGCAGGTCCGGGAAATCCTCCAAGAACGCCGGCCGGTTCTCCCAGTGGATGGTGCAGCGGTAGCCCGTGAGCAGCCCGGCGCGCGCCAGCAGGTAGCTGCCGGTGGAGAGCGCGCCGAGCGCCACGCCGCGCCGGGCCGCGCGGCGCAGGACCGCGAGGTGCCGCCGCTCGTCCGGCGGGCGGGTGCGCAGGCCGCCGCAGACGAACAGGATGCTCGCCCCATCCAACGCCGCCTCGACCGGCACGGCCTGCAGCTCGATGCCGTTCGAGGCAGTGACCGGCGTCCCGTCCACGCTCGCCAGCACCCATCGGTACGCCTCGGCGCCGAGCAGCCGGTTGAGCGACCGCAACGGCTCGACCGCGGAGGAGAGGCTCATCATCGAGAGCCCGTCCAGCAGCAGGAACACGAAGGTCTGAGGCAGGATCGCGGGCCGTCCGGACATGCTGGGCAGGTTCGCGTCGCGCCGGCCGCAGCGCAAGCGCATGTCGCGAATCCTCGCCGGACTGTCGCGAACCTGGCGCTGTTCCGAGCCGGATGGGGTCACACTGCCGCTGCAGCGACGAGGAGGATGCCGTGGTCGATCCAGCGCGTATGCGTTCGCTCCTGGCCGAGCGCCGGCCCGGCTTCAGCCTGCCGCAAGCGTTCTACACGGACGCGGAGGTATTCCAGGCGGACCTCGACGCTGTGTTCGCCGCCGACTGGGTGTTCGCCTGCAACGTCGCCGAGATCCCCCGGCCCGGCGACTACCTGACGCTCGCGGTCGGCGCCAGCTCGGTCATCGTCCTGCGCGACCGGGCGGGCGGGGTGCGCGCCTGGCACAACACCTGCCGCCACCGCGGGTCCCGCCTCTGCATGGAGGAGCGCGGCCAGGCGAACCGGCTGGTCTGCCCGTACCACCAGTGGGTCTATGAGCTCGACGGCACCTTGCTGCACGCGCGGCAGATGCCGGTGGAGTTCGACCCGTCCGCCTACTCGCTTCACCCCGTCGCCTGCGAGGTGATCTGTGGCATGATCTATATCTGCCTGGCCGAGGACCCGCCGGACCTGGAGCGGTTCCGCCGGGCGGTCACGCCCTACATCGCGCCGCACCAGCCCGACCGCACGAAGGTGGCCCATGTCTCGACCTTGATCGAGCCGGCGAACTGGAAGCTGGTGATCGAGAACAACCGCGAGTGCTACCATTGCAGCGCCAATCACCCGGAGCTGCTGGCCACCCTGGTCGAGGCAGCGCTGCCGGACGCGCCGGAGGTCATGGGCCGGGTCGCGGAGCTGTTCGCGCGCAAGGCGGCGTCGTGGGACGCGCTCGGCCTGCCGCACGCGCCGGCCGACGGCGGCGACGAGTTCCGCTGCATCCGCCTGCCGTTCCACGAGGGCGCGCTGTCCTTCACGCTGGACGGCGGACCGGCCTGCCGCAAGCTGCTGGGCGACCTCACGGAGCGGGATCTCGGCTCGGTGCGCATGTTCCGTGTGCCGAACAACTGGAACCACTTCCTGGCCGACCACATCATCCATTTCCGCGTCCTGCCGCTCGGCCCCGACCGCACGGCGCTGCGCACGACCTGGCTGGTGCACGAGGACGCCGTCGAGGGCGTGGACTACGACGTGGAGCGTCTGACCGCGGTGTGGGACGCGACCAACGAGCAGGACAGCCGGCTCTGCACCGTGAACCAGCTCGGCGTCGGCTCGCGCGCCTACCGGCCCGGCCCCTACGCGCCGTCGGAGTTCCTGCTGCGCAACTTCACCGACTGGTACGCCGGCAAGCTGGCCGCGCGCTACGGCGACCCGGCGCAGCTCCGCGTGGCCGCCGAGTGATGCGGCTGCGCTGCACGGGGATCCGCGAGGAGACCCTCGACGTCCGAACCTACACGTTCGAGGACGAGACCGGCGCGCCGATCCCGTTCCTGCCGGGCCAGGCCGTGACGCTGCTGCTGGACGTGGCGGGCGAGAAATTGCGGCGCACCTTCTCCATAGCGTCCTCGGCCGCCCGGCCCGGCAGCATCAAGCTCACGGTCAAGGCGCACCAGGCCGGCCGCGCGACGGCATGGCTGCATCGCAGGCTGCGGTCCGGCATGCGGGTGGAGAGCACCGCGCCGCAAGGCCGCTTCGTCCTGCCCGATCCGCCGCCGCCGCTTCTGGCGCTGGTGTCGGCCGGGTCGGGCGCCACGCCGCTCATGGCGATGCTCCGCACCCTGGCCGACACGGGCGCGCCGATCGATGTCGCCTGGGTGCATGCCGCGCGCACGCCGGAGGACGTGCTGTTCGGCGGCGAGCTGGCGGCCCTGCAGCGCGCGATGCCGGGTCTCGCGGTCGCCGTCGCGGTGGCGCGGCCCGGGCCGGGCTGGTTCGGCTTCCGCGGCCGGGTCGGGCGCCGGCTGCTCTCGGTGATGGCGCCCGACCTTGCGGCGCGGGACGTGTTCTGCTGCGGCCCGGTTGGATTCATGGACAAGGTGCGCCGGGTCCATGCCGCCGAGGGCGGCGCGCCCGGCCGGTTCCGGGTCGAGCACTTCGCGGCCGCCCCGGCGCCGCCCGCGCCGGTCGAGAGCGGCCCGGCGGAGGGGTTCCGGATCGCGTTCGGCGCGCGCAGCTTCCAGGCATTGCCCGGCGAGACGATCCTGGAGGCGGCGGCGCGGGAGAACGTGGTGATCCCGTGCGGCTGCGGCGGCGGGATGTGCGGCACGTGCCGCCTCCGCCTGCGCGAGGGCCGTGTGGACATGACGCACCTTGGCGGCCTGCTGCCCGAGGAGGAGGCGGCCGGCTGGGTCCTGGCGTGCTCCGCCCGGCCCCGGTCAGACCTGGCGCTCGAAACCACCTGAAGGAGCCACGGGCCGCCAGCCCTGCAGTTCCGCCCAGTCCGGCTCCAGCTCCGCGAAGCGCGCCAGGGTGAGCGTCGAGAGGTCGGCGAAGCCGCAGGCGCCGTCGATCACGAGGTCGCGGATGGCGCGGCCGCTTGCGGGCGACAGGCCGAAGCCGACGCTGGACAGGGTGGCGACGACCAGGTTGCCCGGGTCCGCCACCCGCTCGATCACCGGGCGGCCGTCGGGCGTGTTCTCGATCAGTCCGGCCCAGCTGCGGATGACATGGGCGTGCGCGGCGCCGGGCAGCAGCTTCGCGAGCCGGGCGGAGATGTTGCGCATCAGCGGCGTGGAGGACCGCGGCGGCGGCGCGCCGGCGCCGAACTCGACCCACTCGTGCAGTCCGCCCCCGTAGGCCAGGTTGCCGCGCAAGGTCTGCCGGCCATACAGCCCGTTGCCGTCCACCGCGCCGGTCGGCATCAGCGGCAGCGGCTCCGTCACGATCATCTCGCCCCGAGCCGACCCCATCGGCACCGCGACGCCGAGCTGGGCCGCGAGCCGCCCGGTGGCGGGCCCAGCGGCGAGCACCACGGCGTCGCAACCCAGCGCGCCCCGGCTGGTCTCGACCGCGGCCACCCGGCCGCCGGCGGTGCTGAAGCCCTGCACGTCCGTGTGCTGCAGCACGCGTCCGCCAGGGTCCTGCAGCGACCAGGCATAGGCCTGCACGGTGCGGTGCGGGTTGGCGTGGCCGCCGAAATGGTAGAAGTAGCCGCCGTGGATGTCGCCGCCCGCGAGCGGCGCCAGGGCGCGCACCTGCGCCGCGTCCAGCACGTCTGAGCGGAAGCCGTGGCGCGCGCCGTTGACCATGGCGCGGGCGTAGATCGCCATCTGGTGCGCGTCGAACGCGATGCGCATCCGGTTCGGGCGGAACTCCGTGGGATAGCCGAGCAGGGCGTCCATCTGCGGCCAGAGCCGCTGCTCCTCGGCGAACAACGGGCTGAAATGGTGCGAGCAGCCGCCGCCGTTGCGGCCCGACGCCTCGGCGCCGACGATCCCGCGGTCCACCACGACGACGTCCACCCCCTCGCGCGCCAGCCACCACGCGGCGGACAGCCCGGTGGCGCCGGCGCCGATGACGACGACCTGCGCGCCGCGCACTCCCTCACTCACTGGCCGCCTCCCCATCCCGGTCGCGCCCGCCGGCGGTGTAGCGCGGCGCCACCTCCCATGGCGGGAGGTATTGCGAGACCATGCCGAACCAGGTGTCCCACTCCGCGGTCATCTCGGCCGGCTCCGCCGTCTCGGCCGCGACGGCGAGCGGCAGCGGGCGGACCGGGGCGCGATGGGTGGCGAGCGGCACGTCCGCCAATGGGACGCCCGCGCCCAGCGCCAGCAGGGCCGCCACCTGCTCGCGGCAGCGCCGGCCTTGGCACAGCCCCATGCCGGCGCGGGTCAGTCGCTTGACCGGGTCGGCGTCGGGCGGTCCGTCGCCCAGCCGGCTGCCCCGGTCCCGGGCGTTGCGCCGGTGCGCCTGCGGCCCGAGATAAC
>JBBSIT010000380.1:0-5108 GCA_038231995.1 Acetobacterales bacterium
CGGGTCAGGTAGCTCATGGCGAACTCCTCGGCCTGGGCTTTCGGCATCTTGCGCACCCAGATCGGCGCCAGCGTGCAGTTCTCCAGGATGGTGAGGTGGGGGAACAGGTTGAAGCTCTGGAACACCATGCCGACCTCGCGGCGGATGGTGTCGAGCGCGCGCAGGTCGTCGGTCAGCTCCGTGCCGTCCACGACGATGCGGCCCTCCTGGTGGCTCTCCAGGCGGTTGATGCAGCGGATCATGGTGGACTTGCCCGAGCCGGACGGCCCGCAGACCACCACCTTCTCCTGCTGCCCCACCGTCATGGTGATGTCGCGCAGCACGTGCAGGGCGCCGTACCACTTATTGACCTTGTCCAGCACGATGGCGGGCTGGTTGTCCCCGGCCGCGGCCGGGCGTTGGGCGGTGGCGGTTTGGCTCATGGTTCCCCCGAGATCGTGCGTCAGCGCCGGACGGACCGGCTGTACTCCTGCTCCAGGCCGCGGCTGTAGCGCGCCATGGTGTAGCAGAAGGCGAAGTAGATGGCGGCGAGCACCAGATAGACCTCGCTGCTGTAGCCCTGCCAGATCGGCTCGGCCAGGGCGACCTTGCCCGCGGTCAGCAGGTCGAAGATGCCGATGATGAGCACCAGCGAGGTGTCCTTGAAGAAGCCGATGAAGGTGTTGACCAGCGGCGGGATCACCAGCCGCAGCGCCTGCGGCAGGATGATCAGCCCGGTCTTCTTCCAGTAGCTCAGGCCCAGCGCGTCCGCCGCCTCGTACTGCCCCTTCGGCAGCGCCTGCAACCCGCCGCGCACGACCTCGGCGAGGTAGGCGGCGGCGAACAGGATGACGGCGACCTGCGCGCGCAGCAGCTTTGCCGGGTTCAGCCCCACCGGCATGAACAGCGGGAACAGCACGGAGGCCATGAACAGCAAGGTGATGAGCGGCACGCCGCGGATCAGCTCGACATAGACCACGCAGATCGCCTTGACCGCCGGCAGGTTCTGCGAGCGCCGGCCGAGCGCCACCAGCACCGCGAGCGGGAAGGCGAGGGCGAGGCCGAAGGTGGACAGGATCAGCGTGATCGGCAGCCCGCCCCAGCTATCCTGCGGCACGTATTCGAGCCCGAGCACGCCGCCCCACATCAGCACGCCGATGAGCGTGAGCGTGCCCACCCAGATCAGCACCAGCTCCTTGCGCCAGAAGCGGCGCATGGCGGAGACGGCGTACAGCCCGATGAACAGGACGACGACGATGGCCGGGCGCCACTGCTCCTCGTAGGGGTAGCGGCCGAACAGGATGAAGCGGTACTTCTCGCCGATTACCGCCCAGCACGCGCCGACGCCCTTGGCGTCGCGGCAGGCCGTCGGGTCCGGCCCGGTGGCGGTGTTGGGCACGGACCACACCGCGTTCAGCACCGCCCAGTCGAAGAAGCTGAGCGCCCAGCGCACGATGAAGTAGAGCAGCGCCAAGGTCACGGCCGTGGACAGCCAGGAGTTGAACAGGTTGGTCCGCGCCCATGCCATCGGGCCGACGCGGGCCGAGGCCGGCAGGACGCGGGCGGGATGGACGATGCCCGGCGTGTCGGCGATCGCCGGCACCGGCTCGGCCGCGGCCACCATCATGCGTTGCTCCATGGCTAACGCTCCACCAGCGCGATCCGCGCGTTGTACCAGTTCATGAACAGGCTGATCGACAGGCTGATGGTGAGATAGACCAGCATGATGAGCGCGATGCCCTCGATCGCCTGGCCCGTCTGGTTCAGCGTCGTGTTCGCGATCGACACCACGTCCTGGTAGCCGATGGCCACCGCGAGCGAGCTGTTCTTCGTCAGGTTCAGGTATTGGCTCGTCATCGGCGGGATGATGACCCGCAGCGCCTGCGGCAGCACGATCTGGCGCAGGATGGTGCCGCGATACAGCCCCAGCGCGCTGGCCGCCTCCCACTGCCCGGACGGCACCGCCTGGATGCCGGAGCGCACGATCTCGGCGATGAACGCCGCGGTGTAGAGCACGAGGCCGAGCGTCAGCGCGCCGTATTCCGGGCTGACCGTGGCGCCGCCGGTGAAGTTGAAGCCGCGCAGCGCCGGCATGTCCAACATGAAGGGCGCCCCCAGCGCCGCCCAGACCAGCAGCGGCAGGCCCAGCATCAACGCGAGCCCCACCGGCCATACGCGCGGCCGCACGCCCGTCGCCTCCTGCCGGCGCGTGGCCATGCGCGACCAGGCCAGCGTGCCGAGCAGGCCCAGCACGAAGGCGCCGAACATCCAGCCATACGCCGGGTCGCCGTTGATCGTCGGCACCTTGATGCCGCGGTTGGACAGGAACACGCCGGGCACCGGGTTGAACGCCTGGCGCGGCCCCGGCAGCGTCTGCAGCAGCGAGTACCAGAACAGCAGTTGCAGCAGCAGCGGGATGTCGCGCACGACCTCGACATAGACCGCCGACAGCTTCGCGATCAGCCAGTTGCCCGACAGCCGCGCGATGCCGACGACCGTGCCCAGGATGGTGGCCAGCACCACGCCCACCACGGCGACCTTGAGCGTGTTCAGGATGCCGATGACCAGGGCGCCGCCGTAGGTGTTGATCGCCGGGTCGTAGGGGATCAGGTGCTCGCCGATCGGGATGCCGGCGGTGCGGCCCAGGAAGGCGAACCCGGTGGCGATGCGCCGGGCCGCGAGGTTGCGGGTGGTGTTGTCCACCAGCCACCAGATGATCCCGCCGATGATGCCCAGGATCAGCACCTGCCACACGATGTTGCGCAACCGCGGGTCGGACCAGCTCAGCGAGATCGTCCGGCGCGGGGCGGCGCGGACCAGGCGGGGGGTGGCGGCGGCTCCGGACATGGGCGGTCCTTGCTCAGGACCTGGCGCGGCGCCTTGGCCGCCCAGGCGATACGGGTGTCATGCGGCCTGGGCTGGCGAGCCATGCTGCCCAGGCATGACGCAATCTGCGCCACAGAGACACCAAAGATCAACGCGGCGTGAACCCTGTGCGACAGAAAAAAGGCCGCCCCACGCGGGGACGGCCTGTTGCGCGGGCAAATGCCCCGGTTTCAGCGCAGCGGCGGGGCGTATTGCAGCCCGCCCTTGTTCCACAGGTTGTTGATCCCGCGCTGCACGCCCAGCGGCGTGATGTTGCGGTCCCAGATCTCGGCGAAGTTGCCGACCTGCTTGATGATGTTGTAGGCAAAACGATTATCGAGGCTGAGCGCCTTGCCCATGTCGCCGTCGAGACCCATCATCCGGCGCACCTCGGGGTTGGTGCTCTTGAGCGCCTCATCGACGGTCTTGCTGGTGATGCCGTTCTCCTCGGCGATCAGCGTGACGAAATGGGTCCAGCGCACCACGTCGAAGAACTTGTCGTCGCCCTTGCGCACCGTGGTGGCGAGCGGCTCCTTGCTGATGATCTCGGGCAGCAGCAGGTAGTCGTCCGGCTTGGCTTGGATGGAGCGGAACGAGGCCAGGCCCGAGGCGTCGGTCGAGAACACGTCGCAGCGGCCGGAGATGAAGGCGTTGTAGTTCTCGCTGAGGTCCTGGATCAGGATCGGCGTGAACTTCATCTTGAACTCGCGGAAGTAGTCGGCGATCGCGAGTTCCGTGCTGGTGCCGGGCTGCACGCAGATGGTGGCGCCGTCCAACGCCCTGGCGCTGGTGACGCCCATGCTCTTCTTCACGATGAAGCCGGTGCCGTCGTAGAAGTTGATGCCCGCGAACAGCAGGCCGAGATTCGCCTCGCGGCCCAGCGTCCAGGTCGTCGTGCGGGCCAGCATGTCCACCTCGCCCGACTGCAGCGCGGTGAAGCGCACCGTCGTGTTCACCGGCACGAACCGCACCTTGTTCGCATCGCCCAGGATGGCGGCCGCGATGGTGCGGCAGGTGTCGGCGTCCAGGCCGCGCATCACGCCCTGGCTGTCCGGCAGCGAGAACCCGGCCACGGTGCCCGCCACGCCGCAGACGAGCTGCCCTCGGCCGCGGATCGCGTCGATCGTGGCGGAGCCGCTGCCCTGCGCCTGGGCGGCGCCCGAGGCAGCCGCGGTCGCGAGAAGGCAGGCCAGCAGCAGGCCACTGCCCTGCAGAAGCGGTCGGATCATCGAGGTCTCCCAATCTCTGAGGCAGGGTTGCGTCCTGCGAAGGGGAGCACTGTGCTGCGCGCGGGCCGGAAGATCAATGACTCGTGAGCGGCTTCGTCGCTGGATGACGCCACCCCAGCCCCGAATGCGCCATACAGCCCCTGTTCGCCGACGCCCGCACCTGCGGCTGGCGATGAAGGGCGGCGTGGCGCATCGCGCCGCGCTCTGACGCGCCGGTCGCGCCCTTGCCAGGGCGTCCATCTCGCACCTACATCCCCGCGTATGCTGCATCTCGCGAAGCTCGCCGTCGGCGTCCGTGACATCGCCCACCTGCGCCGCCTGCAGGCCGGGCGCCTCTCCGCCAACCCGCCGCTGCGCCATCAGACTCGCAGCGTGCCCCGCCGCAAGGACGAGATCACCGCCGGCGGCTCGATCTACTGGGTCGTCGCCGGCGCCATGCTGGTGCGCCAGCGCGTGCTGGACGTGGTGGAGGACAGTTGGGACGACGGCACGCGCTGCGCCGGGCTGGTGCTCGACCCCGAGCTGGTGCAGGTGCTGGGCCGGCCGACCAAGGCGTTCCAGGGCTGGCGCTACCTGCTGCCCGAGGACGCCCCGGCCGACCTGCTGACGAGCGCACCGGCGGCGGACGAGACCGAGATGCCGCCAGCGCTGCGGCAGAAGCTAAAGGCGCTCTGTCTCCTCTAACCATTCGCCTCCACCAGCACCCGCAGCCCGGCCAGGATCTCCGCCGGCGGCGGCGGGCAGCCGGGGATCGCGAGGTCCACCGGCACCGCCTCGCCCACCCCGCCCAGCACGGCGTAGCTGCCGCGGAACAGCCCGCCGTCGATCGCGCAGCCGCCGAGCGCCACCACCCATCTCGGGTCGGGCGCGGCGGTCCAGGCCCGCTGCAGCGCGTCGCGCATGTTGCGGGTCAGCGGACCCGTCACCACCAGCACGTCGGCGTGGCGCGGGCTCGCGACGAAGCGCAGGCCGAGGCGTTCGAGGTCGTACAAGGCGCCCTCCAGCGCCCGCAATTCCAGCTCGCAGCCGTTGCAG
>JBBSIT010000381.1:0-5092 GCA_038231995.1 Acetobacterales bacterium
CCCGGCGCAGCTCGGAGCATCGCCGTCCAGGTAGACCGCGCCGACCTGCCCACGCTCAATCCCGGATACGCTCAAACAGTCAAAACCTCTGTGCAGAGGTACTAGGCCCAGAGCGGCAGTTGTCATCACGGCTCTTGTGTAGGGCTATGCCCCGACGGATAGTTACTCCTGCCGAAAACGGGGGCGGGGATGGACAGCATATTTCGTATTGGGCGCCGCGACATGGTGTTGGGTCTCGGCGGCCTGGGAGTGGCGGCGCTGTTCGGTCAGGCCCAGGCCCAGGCGCCTGCCGCACCCGTGACCATCGGGACATTCCCCGCAGGCGTCAGTGCCGACAGCGTATTCGTGGGCATCACCGTGCCTATCACCGGCGCCTACTCCGCCGATGGGCAGGACTTGCAGCGTGGTTATGAGCTGGCACTGGGCCTGATCAACTCGGGCGACCCGACCGTTGTCAAGTGGGGCCTGGCCGGCAAGGGCGTGATGGGCAGGCAGCTCAAATACCGTATCACCGACAGCGAGCTGAAGCCGAACGTGGCGGTGCAGGCGCAGACCGGATTTATCCAGCGCGAAAAGGCGATCATGATTACCGG
The DNA here is from genome assembly GCA_038231995.1 of Acetobacterales bacterium. GTDB lineage: Bacteria > Pseudomonadota > Alphaproteobacteria > Acetobacterales > Acetobacteraceae > JBBSIT01. Next base: position 594 of record JBBSIT010000381.1, read on the forward strand.
CTCCGTCAGCAGCGCGGAGGCGATCGCCGTCCAGGAACTGGCGAACCGCGAGCGCGTGCTGAACATGGTCGGCGTTTCCGGCAGCAACGACACCACCGGCAAGAACTGCCAGCGTTACGGCTTCCGGTCGCAGCAGCAAAGCTACATGGCTGCCAAAGCCATGGCGCCCGCGACGGCAAAGGCGTTGGGGAAGAACCTCAAGGCCGCCTACCTCGTGCCGGACTACACCTACGGGCATTCGGTATTCGACAGCTTCAGCCTGTTCATGAAGGAGCATGGCTGGACGGTCGCCAGCAAACAGGTCGTGCCGCTGGGGGCGAGCGACTATTCGTCGGCCTTGCTCAACGTCGCGAACTCGGGTGCCGACGTCTTCGTCAACGTGGCCTTTGCGTCGGACGCCGTGACTTCGACAAAGCAGGCCGACCAGTTCGGCGTGCTGAGGCGGATGAAGATGGTCGTACCGAACCTTTCGGCCTTTCAGGCGCAGGAGCTAGGCCCGAAGCTGATGGAGGGTGTGCTGGGCACCTTCGAGTGGCACTGGAAGCTGCAGGACCGTTACCCGCTGAGCGCCGATTTCCTGACGGCGTTCAAGGCAAAATTCAACCAAGTGCCGAGATGGGGCGCCCATGTCGGCTTCATGCAGATACTGCTCTGGGCCGCCGCAGCTGAGCGGGCCAAAAGCTTCAACCCAGTCGAGATTATCAAGGTGTTCGAGACGAGCAAGGCGCAGCCCTTTACCAGCAGCCTGGGTCCGGTTTGGTACCGCGCGGAGGACCATCAGCTGGTGCGGCCTGTCCCGGTCGTGGTCGGGCGGAAGGCCAGCGAAATGAAGGACAAGGACGACGACTACGACATCCTGGACGTGGTCGCCGGCGAAGACTGCATCAATCCGCCGGATGCGCTGGGCTGCAAGCTCGGGCCGTATATCTAGGCCGTGCCGAATCTCAATACCCTGCTGAGCCAGGCCTTCAACGGCCTGGCTCTGGGCTCCCTCCTGGCGCTGGTGGCGAGTGGGCTCACGATCGTGCTAGGCACGCTAGGTGTGCTCAATTTCGCACATGGGGCCCTGTTCATGGTGGGGGCCTATGCGACCTTCGCGCTGATGGGTGCCGGACTGCCCTTCGTCGTCGCGGTGTTGCTGACCTGTGCAGGCATGGTCGTGTTGGGTCTGCTTCTGGAATGGGGATTGATCCAGCGCTTCTACCAGCGGCCGCATGAGGACCAGATCCTGGTGACGTTCGGAATCGGCATCGTGCTGGTGGAGGCGGTGCGGGCCTGGTTCGGCGGCAATTCACAGCGCATGACCGTACCGTCCTGGGGCGAGGGTGTCACGGAGATTGGGTTTCTGTTCTACCCAACCTACCGGCTGCAACTCATCGGTATCGTGGGCACGCTGCTGCTCGGGTTCTATGTCGTGCTGTATCGAACCTCGCTGGGCCTCGTGGTTCGGGCCGGGATCGAGAACACCGGCATGGTCGGCATACTCGGGATCAATGTGCGGAACACCTTCCTCGCGGTGTTCGCTTTGGGGGTGATGGCGGCCGGGCTGGCGGGAGCGCTTTATGCGCCGATCGTCGCCGTTAATCCGGAGATGGGCGCCAACTTCATGGTGCAAAGTTTCGTCGTCATCGTCATCGGGGGGCTTGGGTCGTTTCCTGGGGCCGTGGTGGGCGGACTGATCGCCGGCGAGATCATCAGCCTGACGGCCGCCTTCGACGCCTCCTATTCCGAGGTGATGCTGTACGCCGTCATGGCAGTGCTGCTGATCGTGCGGCCGCAGGGGCTGTTCGGGACCGAGGGCCGGGTATGAGGGCCGTGCTGCTGATGGCTGTGGCCCTGGTGGTCGGCGGTCTCGTGCTGCCCCATCTCGGAGGCTCCTGGGACATGATGGTGCGGATCCTGGTCTGGGGCCTCATGGGGCTGGGGTTCGACATCCTGTTCGGGTTCACCGGGTTGCTGTCGTTCGGTTCTGCGGTGTTCTTCGGCACGGGCGGGTTCGTGACCGGGCTGCTGCTGGTCCGCGGCGTCGTTGGCAGCTTCTGGCTGGCGATGCTGGGCGGGACGCTGGCGGCCGGCGTACTTGGGCTATTGCTGGGTGTGTTCGCGGTGCGGCGGATCGGCATCTACTTCGCCATGATCACGCTAGCCTTTGGGCAGATGGCCTATTTCCTTCAGAACGGAGCGCTGTCGTCCTGGACCGGCGGCGAGAACGGGCTACCTGGCGTGCCGCTGCCGAGCCTGTTCGGGCATCAGGTGGCGCCGGGGCCCGAGCTGTATGCACTAATCGTGGTGCTGTTCCTGCTCGGCTTTGCCATTGCTCAACGCATCGTTGGCTCGCCCTTTGGGCTGGTACTGACCGGCATAAAGGGTAACGCCGCACGGGCGGCGATGCTGGGTCATGACGTACCCCGCTACAAGCTGGCGTCCTTCACCATAGCGGCGCTGTATTCTGGCTTCGCGGGCGGTCTGCTCGGCTCGATCCAGAGCTATATGCCGCCGGACGCCTTCGCGCTGGATACGTCGGGGCAGTTGGTGATGCAGACAATCATCGGCGGCGTTGGCACGCTGGTGGGACCGCTGGTGGGGGCGGTTGTCTGGCTGTGGCTGCGCGACTTGCTGCAGTTGGTCCCGGACATGGGCGCGCTGTGGCGGCTACTGCTGGGCGTCGTGTTTATCGCGCTGGTCGTCGGCCTGCGCCGGGGCATCTGGGGGGAGTTCCTGCATGTTCGCAGGCGAGCCGCCGCACCAGTGCCGGCCGATGTGGGTGGGGCCGAGCTGCTGCCGTTACGCGCGCCCTCGCTGGTGGCGAGCGCGCCGGCCCTGGTCGCAGAGGGCCTGTGCAAATACTATGGCGGGCTAAAGGCGGTCGATGGCGTGTCCTTCACGGTTCAGACCGGGACGATCCATGGCGTGATCGGGCCGAACGGGGCGGGCAAGAGCACGCTGTTCAAGATGCTGCTGGACGAGGTGCGGCCGACGAAGGGCCAAGTGCGGCTGTTCGGCCAGGTTATCACCGGCATGGGCATCACGCGAAGCGTTGGACTCGGGATCGGCAAGAGCAACCAGCTCAACCAGCTGTTCCTCGAAATGACGGTGCGGGAGAACCTGCGGCTTGCGGCACTGGCGCGGCAGCGGGGCGTCTTTCGGCTGGATGCATTGCGCGCCGCGGCCGGCATCCCGGATGTCGAACGGCAGGTGGAAGCGGTGCTGCAAACGGTCGATTTGGGGGCCCGCGCCGGGGTTCCGGTTGGGTTGCTGGCCTATGGGGAGAAGCGACGGCTGGAGATCGGGCTGGCACTCGCGACCGGGCCGAACGTGCTGTTGCTGGATGAGCCTCTCGCCGGCATGAGCCCCGCGGAACGTGTCGCGACCCGCGCTCTGATCCGCGAGATCGGGAGGACCCGTACGCTGGTGGTGGTCGAGCACGACATGGACGCTGTGTTCGAGCTTGCGGACCGGATCACCGTGCTGCAGGAGGGCCGCCTCCTAGCGGACGGAACACCAGTAGAGATCCAGGCCGATGCCAAGGTACAGACAGCTTATCTCGGCGGCTTCGAGCACGAGACGCTGGTCGCATGAGCCTGCTGGAACTGGAGGGCGTCAACACGCGGTATGGAGACAGCCATGTGCTGTTCGACGTGTCGCTGCATGTGGAGCGCGCCGAAGTCGTCGCGCTGTTGGGGCGAAACGGCGCGGGCAAGACGACGACGCTGCGCACGATCATGGGAGTGGCGCCGCCATTCGCCGGGCGGATCACGCTGGACTGCGCGGGGATCGCCGGGCAGCCACCTCATCGGATCGCAGCACTCGGCCTGCAGCTCGTACCGGAGGAACGGGCGATCTTCGGAACCCTCACAGTAGAGGAAAACCTTCGCCTGGCGGCGCTGACGGCCCCAAACGCCTGGTCGCTGGATCGGGTGTACGACGTGTTCCCCCGGCTGCGCGAACGGCAACGCAGCGGCGGCAAGAGCTTGAGCGGCGGCGAACAGCAAATGCTGGCAATCGCCCGGGCGCTGATCCGGGATGCGCAAGTGATTCTGCTCGACGAGCCGTTCGAGGGTCTGGCGCCGCTCATCGTGCGAGACCTGGTTGAGGTGACGCGCAGGCTGGCGGCGGAGGGGCGGACCATCGTCGTGGTCGAGCAGAACGTGGCAGCGGCACTGAGCTTCGCCGACAGAGTCTATGTGCTGAACAATGGACACGTCGTGTGGCAGGGAACGCCGGCGGAGCTGACAGGCGACCCAGAGGTGATGCACACGTATCTAGGCGTTTGAGACGCCTACTCGGGTCAGAAGGCCCGAGCGGGTAATATACCCCGACTCTGTGAAAATCCGGTCCCGCCCCCTTGCCAAGCGGGTCCGAGTTGAACTCTACCGGTCCCATGATCCGACGTGGGTTCCTGGACAGCGTATCGCGGCAAGACCTGATTGAACTGGCTCGGGACAGGTCGGCGGCGCATCGTCTGGCGCGACGCGCGAACGCGCTGGTGCTGCTGGACC
>JBBSIT010000382.1:0-5092 GCA_038231995.1 Acetobacterales bacterium
CCATGCGCGCCAGCCCGTCCACCTCCTCGTCGCTCAACGCGCGCACCCGAATGGTCATCGCGACATCCCCAAGCAGACCAGAGCCCGCCTTAACGCCTTACGTTCGGGGAAGTCGCAACCAACTTACCGGATGCACCACTCAGGCTTCTTTTATGTTTAACTTTTGCACAAGTGCCTGATGTGAGTGGGATTTTGCCGGAACCGCTAACAAAACTCATGTAAACCCGACTGCGGGTTCGGTGTGGCGAAGGCTGGACGCCCTCCTGGAAAGCATGAACCTCGGCGCGAACTCGCTGAGAGCGGCAGGGGTTGTCCTGGGTCCGCCTCGCGGCCGACGAACTGGCGCAGCATGTCGAGTGCCACCGCTGCCGCCCTATCCGCCGGGACCGACACTGCTGCAGCGCTCAGTGATCAACGTGGCGGACGAAAGCGTTCATAAAATCCGGGATCAGTGTAAGGTGTTGTGCACATCCCAACACATGCAAGGGTTTCGACGGCCGACAGCGCAACCCTGACCGTCCGGCTGCCCAGCCGAACGAAGGACCAAATCGCCGTGCTGGCCGGCAGGACGCGCCGCAGCAGCAGCTTCCTTGCCGCCGAGGCCATCGCCGACTACGTGGCCCGCGAATTGGCCGTGGTGGAGGGAAGCGAGCAGGGCCGGGCCGACATCCGGGCTGGCCGGTTCACGCCGCATGTTGAAGTCGCGCGTGAGGCCCGTGCCGTGGTCAGGGCGGCCCGAATCGAGCCGTGAAGCGGCTGGTCGTCTGCACCAACAGCGCGGGACCATTGCCTGGCCATCATCCGCCGTTTCGCCCGGGAGGGCGGCGCCTGCGAAGGCGTAGTGGAACCAGCCCTGGCGGGGAGTCCTGCCCTCCTATGACGTGCTCTCATCCCGGGCTGCTTCAGGGCCGGAGAAGGATCACGGCGATGGCCATGCCCACGACAAGCTCAGCCAGGATGAGGCCGTTGACGATCGCCTTCCAGGCAACGGAGCGCTGCGGCTTGGGGAGCATCCTCCTGCGCCACTGATCCAATCTCCCGTGACTGGTCGGCTGCACCATCGCCGCCAGGTCAGCTGCGCTGCTGATGTTCCAGCGCTCTCACCCCGCCATCGCCCACTCCGCCTCGCGGCCGACGAGCTGGCGCAGCATGTCGAGCGCCTCCGCGGCCGCCCCGTCCGCCGTGACAGACATCGTCGCCGCCTCGGCCATCGACCAGTCCGGAAACGTGCGGCTCTCGATAGGCCCGAACTGCAGCACCGTCACGCCCGCGTGGCGCGGGTCGCACTGGATGCGCTCGAAGGTGCGCTCCAATGCTGCGAGCGGCCCTTCCAGCACCTGGGCGAATGAGCCGTTGCTGAACAGCAGCGCCCCGGTCAAGCTGTCGCGCGCGTTGTTGCCGCGGGAGACGGCGAGGATGCGCCAGAACTCCTCCGGCCCGGTCTCCGTCGTGTTGCGGCTGCAATAGACGATCTTGTACAGGTCCTCGCTCATCACTTCTCCTCCAAGTCCTCGCGTGCCACGCCTTGGCATCCAAGCCGGCGGATCAGCGCCGGCACGTCGCCGGCCTGCACCGGCCGGCTGATCAGGTAGCCCTGCATGTCGGTGTAGCCGTTCGCCCGGATCAGCCCGGCCTGCTCGTCCGTCTCGACGCCCTCGGCGGTCGTCGTCATGCCCAGGCTGGCGCCGAGCGAGGCGATCGCGCGCACCAGCGCCGCCGCCTCGTGGCTCTCGGACAGGTTGCTGACGAAGCTCCGGTCGAGCTTCAGCTTGTCGAACGGGAAGCTGCGGAGCTGGCTGAGCGAGGAGTAGCCGGTGCCGAAATCGTCCATCGACACCCGCACGCCCATCGCGTGCAGCGCGTGCAGCACCCGTGCCGCGTGACCCTCGTTGCGGGCAAGCGCCGATTCCGTGATCTCGACCTCGAGGCGCGATCCAGGCAGCCCCGACGCCTCCAGCGCCTCCGCGACGGTGCGGAGCAGCCGGTCGCCATCCTCGAGCTGCAGCGCCGAGACGTTCACCGCCACGGTGAGACCGCCCGCCCAGCCGGCCGCCTCCCGGCACGCAGTGCGCAGCACCCATTCGCCGAGCGGGACGATGTAGCCGATCTCCTCCGCCAGCGGGATGAAGTCGCCCGGCGGGACCAGCCCCCGCTCCGGATGACGCCAGCACACCAGGGCCTCGAACCCCACAAGGCGATCGGTCTCAAGGTTGATCTGCGGCTGGTAGTGCAGCTCAAGCTGCTGCAGCGCGATGGCCCGGCGCAGCTCGGCCTCCGTGGACACTCGCGCCCGCGCCCGCTCGCACAGCGCCGCCCGGAACATCCGCACGGTCCGCCGCCCCGACGCCTTCGCGTCGAGCAGCGCCAGGTCAGCATTCCGGATCAGCGTCACGGCGTTGGCGCCGTCGCGTGGGCCGATCGCCACGCCGACGCTGGCGCTGATGGTCACCAGGTGCCCCTCGATCAGGTAGGGACGGCTCAGCAGGTCGATGATCCGCTCCGCCAGCCGCTCTGCGGTCGCACCTTGGCGCAGCAGCACGGCGAACTCGTCCCCGCCGAGCCGGGCGACCACGTCCTCCTCCCGCACCGCGGAGCGCAGCCGCTGGGCGACGACGCACAGCAGGGCATCGCCGATCGGGTGCCCCAGGCTGTCGTTCACCGGCTTGAACCGGTCGAGGTCCACCATCACCACGGCCGGCGCTCCCTCCGCCAGCGCGGCCGCCAGGCTCTCGCGGAACGTCCGGCGGTCGGCCAGGCCGGTCAAATCGTCGGCGGAGACCAGCAGGCCCGCGCGCTGCCGGCGCAGGGTCCTGACCGGCGCGCGGGACAGCGCGCACAGCGCCTGCCGCACCCGGGCTCTGCGTTCCTGTCTTGCGGCCGCCGCTGTCGGCACTGCCCCAACCGGGCTAGCAACTCCATCCATCGCTTGCGTGGCCCCCTGCTCGCCGTGAAGCAGGGTAGGAGCGAAGGGTGAAGCGCCCCTTAAGATAGGCTCCGAGGAACTGCCCGGGCTCTCAGAACATCTCGGGCGTGATGACGTTCTGCGGCTCGTTGCTCAGCAGCGCCGCGCGCATCGTCTCGGCCGACTTCACCCGTATGTCCATGTGCGCCTCGGGCGTGCGATAGGCGGAGTGCGGCGTCACGATCACCCGGCCCTCCAGCCACGCCTCCCGCGCCCGATACGCCCGCAGCAGGTTCGGCACCGGCTCGACCGGCGGCTCCACCGGCAGCACGTCCAGCCCGGCGCCGGCGATCCGCCCCGAGCGCAGCCCAGCCTCCAACGCGTCGATGTCCAGGATCGGCCCCCGCGCGGTGTTCACCACGACAGCGCCCTCCGGCAGCAGCGCCAGCTCCGCAGCACCCAGCATGCCCTTCGTCCGCGGCGTCAGCGGCGCATGGATCGACAGCACGTCGGACTGGCGCAGCAGGTCCTGCAGCGTGGCGGCGCGGCCGATGCCCACCGCGAGGTCCGCGCCGTTCGGCAGGTTCGGATCGTAGAACACCACGCGGAACCCGAGTGCCTTCGCACGGAGCGCTACGGCGGTGCCGATGCGGCCGAGCCCGACGATGCCGAAGGTCTGCACGCCGAGCCGGCGGATCAGCGGGCTGTCGATCGTGTGCCACGGCGCCGGCGGGTCCCGCCGCTGCGCCTCGTGATGCAGCACCAGGCCGCGGCGCAGCGCCAGCACCAGCGCGATCGCGTGGTCCGCCACCTCCGTGGTGCCGTAATCCGGCACGTTGCACACGAGCACGCCGCGCGCCGCCGCCGCCGCCCGGTCGATCCGGTCGTAGCCGACGCCCATGCGCACCACGACGCGCAGCCGGGTGAACCGGGCGAGGTCGGCATCGGTGAGGAACTGGCGGAACAGCATCAGCCCATCCACCCGGGCGCAGTCCTTGTCCGACAGCTCGGCGAGCGTCTTCGTGTCGCGCCGAAGGATCACGGCGTCGGGGCCGAACAGCGCGCGCTCCACGGTGTCGTCGGGATACATCGCCTCGGGATAGAGGATCGTGACCGTCATCTGGGGCAACCAACCGTTGTGGGGGGCGCGATCCTGCGTCGGGCCGCGCCCGCCGACAAGCCGTTGCCAGCCCTCGGCAGGGCGGGCACTCTCCGCCGGCAACTGAAGGGACGCCGCGAATGAATGGTGCCGAGAGCCTGGTCCGCACGCTGCTGGCCAGCGGGGTCGATACCTGCTTCTCCAACCCCGGCACGTCGGAGATGCACTTCGTCGCCGCACTCGACCGCATCCCCGGCATGCGCTGCGTGCTCGGCCTGTTCGAGGGCGTCGTGACCGGCGCCGCCGACGGCTACGCCCGCATGACCGACCGCCCCGCGGCCACCTTGCTGCATTGCGGACCCGGCCTCGCGAACGGCCTGGCCAACCTGCACAACGCCCGCCGCGCCCGCACGCCCATCGTCAACTGCGTCGGCGACCAGGCGACCTACCACCGCCCGCTCGACGCGCCGCTCACCGCCGACACCGAGGGCTTCGCCCGCGGCGTCTCGGCCTGGACCCGCACGGCCGCTCGCGCCCCCAAGGTCGGCGCCGACGCGGCCGCCGCGGTGCAGGCCGCGCTGTCCGACGGGATCGCGACCCTCATCCTGCCATCCGACACCTGCTGGGACGACGGCGGCGTGGTCGGCGAGCGCCTGGCCCCCGTGCCGCCGCCCATCGCCGCCCCCAGCGCCGTGCAGGAGGCGGCGCGGGCGCTCCGCTCGGGGAAGCCGACGGTGCTGCTGATGACCGGGCACGCGCTCCGCGCCGGGCCGCTGGAGGTGGCGCACCGGATCGCGGCGGCGACGGGGGCGCGGCTGATGTGCCAGACCAGCAACGCCCGGGTCGAGCGCGGCGCCGGGCGGGTGCCGATCGAGCGGGTGCCGTATCCGGTGGACCAGGCCGTGGCCGCGCTGGCCGGGACCGCGCACCTGATCCTGGTGGGTGCGGCGGCCCCGGTCGGCTTCTTCGCCTACCCCAACAAGCCCAGCCGGATGTATCCGCGGGACTGCGAGGGGCACGTGCTCGCCCGCCCCGAGCAGGACCTGCCGGACGCGCTGGCCCGCCTCGCGGACGAGCTGGGCGCCCCGCCC
>JBBSIT010000383.1:0-5089 GCA_038231995.1 Acetobacterales bacterium
GCCCCCGGACCCGCCCAGTCTCACAAACCCCAGCGCCCAGCACCTCCTGACCGAAATCGCGACAAAGCAAGCGCAGCGCTGAACCGCGTCCGACGCCCAGCCAGATCACTGAGCCTCAACCCAGTGAATAGGATGGGCTAGGCCCCAGGTCGATGTGGTTATCGTCGAGGCCCGGGCCGTCCAGCCGCCCCGCGGGCTGGCGATCCGCAAGAGGTGCAGAAGGAGCATTCCGCAGCTCTTGTGGACCAATTTGTGGACTAGCACCTCGGACTCTTTACCAAACCCAGTAAAAACATGGACTTACTGGCACGAACTGGCGGATGGGGTGGGATTCGAACCCACGGTACGCTAACACGCACGGCGGTTTTCAAGACCGCTGCCTTAAACCGCTCGGCCACCCATCCCCGGCCGTACGCTACCGCCCGGCCTGGCCCGTCGCAACCCTGTGCTCAGGCCGGGGGTTAACGGCCTCGGCAAAACGCTGTAACAGCCAGGCTCACACGGGATCAGGGCGGAACATGGTCGGCAACGTCAAACACCTGATCGGCATCGCCGCCATCGCCTGCCTCCCTATCGCGGTCCAAGCGGAGCCGCGGCAGGACCCGGCGTCGATCTACACCTTCCAGGTCGAGAACGACTCCGCCTCCACCCAGACCGGTACCAGCGACCGCTATTATACGAATGGGGTTCGCCTCGGCTACACCTCCGGCACGACGAACGTCCCCGAGTTCCTCTCCAGCGCGAGCCGCGCGGTCTGGGGCGACGGCGTGCAGCGGGTGAGCATCGACCTCAGCCAATTGCTGTTCACCCCCGTCAACAAGCGGCTGGACCCGCCGGACCCGCGCGACCGGCCTTATGCCGGCTACCTGCGCGTCGGCCTCGCGGTGATCCACGACAAGGACAACAGCCGCAGCGTGCTGGGCGCGAGCCTCGGCGTTATCGGCCCCGGCGCCCTCGGGCATATCACCCAGAACGGCTTTCACTCCCTCATCGGCGACCCTGAGGCCCGCGGCTGGAGTTCCCAGCTCCAGAACGAGCCCGCGATCGAGCTCCTGGCCGAGCGGACGTACCGCCTTCCCATCGTTCAGTTCGCCGGGTTCGAGGTGGACGCGCTGCCCGCGCTGACCGTCGGCGTCGGCACTGTGCGCGACTACGTCCAGGCCGGCGCGAGCCTCCGCTTCGGCCAGGGCTTGCAGAGCGATTTCGGCGCGCCGCGCATCCGGCCGGGCATGAGCGGCTCGGACCCCTACACGCCGACGCGCCCCTTTGCCTGGTACGTGTTCGCCGGCGCGGACGGGCAGGCGGTGGCGCGGGACGTGTTCCTCGACGGCAGCACCTTCCGCAGCCGCAGCCCCAGTGTGGACAAGCGCAACTTCCAGGGCGAGTTCCAGGCCGGCCTCGCGGTCATGGCCTACGGCCTGCGCATCAGCTACACGCAGACCTGGCGCACCGAGGAGTTCCGCGGCCAGCGCGCCGGCCTGTTCAACTTCGGCTCGCTCGCGGTGTCGGGGCGGTTCTGAGGGCCGTTCAGGCCCGGTGACCGCGAACGGACGCATTCTTGCCAGTCGAGCTGAGGCGGAGCTAGCTTGAACCACTTATACCAAGTCTCACTGACCAGAACTCATGTGGATTTGGCCGCACCCAAGCAGGCCGCAGCCGGCGGAGGGAGACCGGGAACCCGATGGGTTCTGGTCAGTGAGACTTTGTATTAGGATTTATTGTGAGCATCCACCTAGATGTAGTCAGCGATCTAAACTGTCTATTGACAGGGAGCCGTCTTGTTTCCAGGCTTTACGGAACACCATCACGAAGCTTCAACAATTTCTCCTTCATTTCGTCAGGCAGCCGTCGAGTTCCAGCACAGTCTTCTTTCAGGAAGTCAGCCGCGAGTTGAGACGCGCGTGGGCTGTCCTTGGCCAATGGTTTGTCAGAAGTGCTGACCATGCGCCATATCAACCTCGTGAGTACAAAGGGCGCACCCTCGGTCGCACAGCCAATCTGCCGCCAATGCTTGGCCAGCTCCGCCTCGTAGGCGGCCGGTGCTGGGGAGGAGCGCTGAACGTCGCTCCACTTCCTCGCCATCTCGTCCTCGCCGTCCAGCGGCTTTTCTGGAGCAAGCCGTAAGTCCAATGTTGCCAGGGCCTGAGTCCTCCTCTCACCTGCGGGTACCACTTGTTCAATGGATTGCTTGAGCCTGCTCAACACCTCACCTGACCAGCCAGCTGACCCGTCACAGGGTGTTATGATCAGGCCGTTGCAGCTTTGCTTCGGCCCGATTGCGAGGTCGTCGCCATACACACCGATTGTGTTTGCACGTCGGGCGTCGGCTCTCCAAACGAATGCACTCCGGAGCGACGCGCCCTGAAGATGCGCGGCGCGGAACGACGCACCCTGAAGCTGAGCGCCGTCGAGCGACGCGCCTTGAAGCTCCGCGAGGCGGAGCGATGCTCCCTGGAGGTGAGCGCGCTCGAGCGACGCGCCCTGGAGATTCGTTCTAAGGAGGCTCGCGCCCTGGAACTGAGCGCCGTCGAGCTTCGCGCCTTGAAGCTGCGCGAAGTCGAGGGAGGCACCCTGGAGTTGAGCGTCCTTGAGGGACGCGCCCTGAAGGTACGCACGAGAGAGACCTGCACCCTGAAGCTGTGCACCGTCGAGCGAAGCGCCCTGGAGCTGTGCGATCTCGAAGTTTGCGCGCGTAAGTTGTGCGCCGTCAAGTTTTACACCTTGAAGCTGCGCGCCCCAGAGCCTCGCGCCCTGAAGTTCGGCGCCCGTGAGGTCGGCCTTCCTTAGCACCGCGCCGATAAGCTCAGCACCTTCGAGGTGTCGTTTGAGGAGGGAGATGGTTTCGGAGATTGCTGCAATCTTCATCTCGCTGTCGAGCTTCGCGCGGTCGATCACGTCGAGACCGGGCAGCACCAGGCGATTCGACCACCAACTCTTCGGCTTTCTGGCCTCGAAGTCGACTTCTCCGGCGACAAGAAACTCACGCAGCGGGGTCGATGGCAGCTTGCTTTCCAACCACTCGCCCGGGAAGGTCGCGATCGTGAACACCAACGGCAGCGACACGAGACTCAGGCAGCCCAGCACTGATGCCGTACCCCAGCCGATGCTCCGCCAGGCCGGCCGGATCGCCTTGCCGCCCCCGACCGCGGGCCAAAGCAGCCACAGCAGCGCGAGATCGAGGACGGCAATGGCGCGCTGCCACGTCTCCAGCCACTCGCCTGGGAAAGTTGCGATCGTGAACACCAACGGCAGCGACACGAGGATCAGGCAAGCCAGCATCGCGTCCGTGCGCCATCCCATGCTCCCCGAGGCTGGCGGCCTGATTGCCTCGCCGCCCACCACCGCGGGCCAAAGCCCCCACAGCAGGGCGAGATCGATCACGACGGCGATGCGCTGCCACCAGGTGATCCACTCATCGTGGTAAGGCAGGAATTGAAGCTGGAAAAACACGAGCAGCGCAATTGGGCCGACCACGAGACTGATCCATGCGATCAGCCGTAACAGGAAGCCCATCGGCCCCCGGCGCACCTCGCGCGGCCCGGCGAGGAACTGCACGAAGATGTTGATCGGCAATTGCCGGCGCAGCCGCGCACGCACCTCATCGTCATCGATCTGCGCACGGAGTTGTGCGTCGAATGCACCGATCTTGCTGGCGAGCAGCACGAAGTGCAGCAGCACGTAGGCATGCACGATCAGAAACAGTGCCGGTCCGAGCGCGAAGAAGCCTTCGAGCGGCAGGTCCACGTTGAGGAAGGGCAGCTTGACCGGGCTGGCGAAGAACAGGTCGCGATGCGTGACCCCGCCCGTGGCGATGAGCAGATAGAAAAGCACGAAGAGGTAGCTGAGCCAGAAGCCGGTGCTGACCCCGGCTGCATCCACGACCGCGGTGCGAAGTGCTTCGAGGTCGTCCGCCTTGTCCGCCAGCGCCGGTTGCTTGCGCTGGGCCGGCTCCTCCATGAGCGGAAACTCCCCCGCGGGCCGTGCTCCGGCAGGGTCCGCCATGCTCAGATCGTCCGGCATGGAGTTGCCCCGCCTTTCCCCACGGATGCGGTCCTAGCGTCTGAGCGCCGCCTAATCGCTCGCCAGCCGCGCCGATCCGAGCGGCGCGGCAAGCCGCATCAGCGCCGACATATTGGCCAAGCCGTCAGTCCCCAGCACGGCGTCCGCCAACCCGCGCGCCCGATCCTCTCCCAGCACCGGCCCGCTCAGCCCGGCGAATTTCTGCCGCAGCTCGGCTTCCGTAAGGAAGTTCCCGGGCTCGCCCTTCGGCACCACCACGGTCCGCTCGAACGTGCCCGCGTCCGTCTCGATCGTGAGCCGCCCCGACATGTTGGCGGGGAACTGCGCCTGGATCGCCGGGTCATGCTCGCAGCGGATCAGCGGCAGCAACGCGCGGATCACCGGGTCCTGTAACAGCCGGTAGCTGTCCCAGCCCATCTCGCCTGAGGCAAGTGCTGCGGCGATCACGAAAGGCCCGCTGAACTGCCCCTCGACGACGTTCTGCGGGTTGGACTTCTGCTCCGCCGGCGCGCCGATCAGCAGCATCCCCGCGTGGGACAGCCCCAACCGCACCGCCTGCACCCGCGCCGGGTCGATGGCGTGCTCGGCCCGCAGCGCCAGCGCTGCGTCGATGCCGGCGTGGCCATAGCGGCAGGACGGATAGGGCTTCACCGCCGTCGCCATCAGCTCGAACACCGTGCCGAGCCCCTCGACGGCGCGTTCCGGCACGGGCGCGGGAGCATAGGCGCGCAGGAAGCCGTGCTTGCCCTCCAGCGCCTCCGCCGCGCCCTTGAACCCCTCGCGCGCAAGCGTCGCTGCCGTGAGCCCGCCCATCGCCGCCCAGCCGACCTGGAAGCGCTTGGTCCAGGCTCCGTTCGCCAGGAACTGCAAGCTGCCGGCGGACTGGCTGAGCGCGATGCCCAGCGCCGAGGCCACGTCGTCCGCCCCAAGCCCGAACACGCGCGCCGCCGCGGCGGCCGCCCCGAACACGCCGCAGGTCGCCGTCGGGTGGAAGCCGCGGTCGTAATGCGCGCTGGCCGGCAGCGCGAGCGCAACGCGGCAGGTCACCTCGTAGCCCGCCACGATCGCC
>JBBSIT010000384.1:0-5056 GCA_038231995.1 Acetobacterales bacterium
GTGCTGACGCTGACCGCGACGCCCATCCCGCGCACGTTGCAGCTGGCGCTCACCGGCGTGCGCGAGATGAGCCTGATCGCGACGCCGCCAGTGGATCGCCTGGCCGTGCGCACCTTCATCATGTCGTTCGACGGCGTGGTGGTGCGCGAGGCCATCCAGCGCGAGCGGTTCCGCGGCGGGCAGATCTTCTGCGTCGTGCCGCGCATCGAGGACCTCGGCCGCATGGCGGAGCGGCTGCGCGAGATCGTGCCGGAGGCGCGCATGGCGGAGGCGCATGGCCGGCTCGCGCCCACCGAGCTTGAGCGGGTGATGACCGAGTTCGGCGACGGCAAGTTTGATATCCTGCTCAGCACCAACATCGTCGAGAGCGGGCTGGACATGCCGGCCGTCAACACGCTGATCATCCACCGTGCCGATATGTTCGGCCTGGGTCAGCTCTATCAGTTGCGCGGCCGGGTCGGGCGCGGCAAGCAGCGCGGCTACGCCTACCTGACCTGGCCGCCGAACCACCGGCTATCCGCGGCGGCGGACAAGCGGCTGAACGTGATGCAGACGCTGGACAACCTCGGCGCCGGGTTCACCTTGGCGTCGCACGATCTCGATATCCGTGGCGCCGGCAACCTGCTCGGGGACGAGCAGAGCGGCCATATCCGCGAGGTCGGCATCGAGCTGTATCAGCAGATGCTGGAGGACGCGGTGGCGGAGATGCGGGCGGAGAAGGGCCGCAAGCGCGCGGACGACCGTGACTGGACGCCCAGCATCCAGCTCGGCCTGCCCGTGCTGATCCCGGAGACGTATGTGCACGACCTGCCCGTGCGGCTCGGGCTCTATCGCCGCATCGGCGCGCTTGCGTCGGACGCCGAGACCGAGGCAATGGCGGCCGAGCTGGTGGACCGCTTCGGCGCGTTGCCGGAGGAGGTGGACAACCTGCTGCAGGTCGTCACGCTCAAGCGCCTGTGCCGCGAGGCCGGGGTGGAGAGGTTGGAGGCCGGGCCCAAGGGCATGGTGCTCGGCTTCCGCGGCAACGCGTTCCCCAACCCGGGCGGCCTGGTCACGTGGCTCAACACGCGCAAGGGTCAGATACGGTTGCGGCAGGACCACAAGCTGGCCATCGTGCGCGACATGCACGTGACGGAGCGGCTTGGGCTGGGCAAGGACGTGCTGGGCAACCTGACGCGCATCGCCCAGCAGGGAGCGAAAGCGGCCTGAACGTTTACCTCTTGGGACCGCCGCCTATCATGGCCGACAGGTCCACGTCGTTCACGCTCAGCTTGCCGCCGCGATAGGCGATGTCCCACACCATGTGTCCGCCGATCGGCCGGGCGATGCCCTTCGCGAAGGCGAGCACCGGAAGCGCGCCGGCGAACTCCGGCACTGCCTTGACCCGCTCCAGCAGGGTGTCCAGCTCGGCGACCGAAACCTGACCCTCGCCGCCGATCGCGTCGGGCGAGGGGGCCGTGACCTTGCCCATCCCGGTGAAGCTCGCGCCGCCGATGTCGAGCGCGAAGCTCTCCAGGCCCATGGTCAGCCCGCCCCGGCTGAACAGGGCGGCGATGTCGGGCGGAGTAGGTGCTGCGCTGGGCTCCGTGGCGGCGAGCACCATGCGCATCAGGTCCGCCGTGGCGACGCCGGACACCACGGGGCGCAGTGCGATCCGCGTGGGCAGCAGGCCGCGCTGCGCCGGGCTGAGCGGCAGGTCGGGCACCTGGATGCCGTCGAAGCCGAGATTCATGCGCAGCGCCAGGATACCCTCGGGAGTGGTGACGCCGAACCCGAGCTGGGCGCGGTCCGCGCCGCCTCCGAACTGGCCCACCCGCACGCGCAGGCCCTCGGCGACCTGCTCGACCTGTCCGCCGGAAGCCAAGTCCTGCACCGCCTCAAGCATCGCGCGCAGCCGTGGCAGGTCGGGCGCCGAGGCGGCAGCGCCCGGCGCCGCGAGCGCACCCGATACCAGGCCGATCATGCCTTGCAGCAAGCGCGGGGCGCGCTCGCGCGAAACGCCGCTCAGCTCGCCTTGCCCGCGCAGCTTCTCGATGTCGACCTGCAGCTTCATGCCATTCGGCAGCGACGACGCAGTGGAGTAGCCCTCGGATGTAGCGTCGGACACGATGTCGATCCGGCCATTGCCTGCGGGCCGCATCGCGCCCTGCCCGGCGTAGCGCGCCATCCGCATCGTCTGCTCGCGCTCGACGCTGGTGGCGACCATCTCGAAGTCGCGGAAGCTCACCGTCGTGGTGGACGGCGTCGTGAAGCTCGGGTCGATCGTCGCGGAGGCGTCCTGCTCGCCGAGCCGGATCTGGTAATCCGTGCGGACCGGCGCGCCGGGCGGCTGACCCGGCTCGGCCGGCGGCGTCGGCAGCGTGACGCTGAACCGAGCGGGAGAGGGGACGCGCAGGTTGTCCACGGCCCACTTGCCGCCGTCGCCCTGGCGTAGCGTGCCGGTCAGCGCCGGGCCGTCAGTGCCGAGCGGCACGACGAGGCGGTAGCGGTCGCCCGCCGGCTCAAGCTGCACCGGCCGGGGCGGCAGCGGGACGGCCTCGCCCAGCGTGCCCGCGAGCCAGCCGCGGATGTCCGCTTCCAGGCGCCGGGCCTGCTCGGGCGTCGCGTCGGTGGCGACTGCGGCCGTGGAGGCGAGGAGCACGGCTGCCAGTGCGGTCGCCATCATACGCTTGTATTGCAAGACGTTACCTCCGTGCGAGCGCTATGTTCCTAGCAGGCAACGACGGCCCTCAGCAAGCCTTCAACTCAGCCCTCGGCGGCCTCGACGGCGGCCACGTCGAGCAGGCGCTCGATCACCTCCGGCTCCTGCGCCCCGGCGATGGCGTGCCGGCCGCTGACCACGAAGCACGGCACGCCGTTGATGCCGAGCCGGTGCGCGCGCAGGTTGTCGGCATGGATGGCGTCGATCTCGTCGCTGCCTTGCAGGAACAGCGCCGCCGTCACCGGGTCGAGCCCGGCGGACTCCGCGATGTCGGCCAGCACGCCGATATCGCCGATGTCGCGGCCGTCGGTGAAGTGCGCGGCGAACAGGGCCTCTGCGATCTCGCTGGCGCGGCCGTAGCGGGCGGCCCAGCGCACGAGTCGGTGCGCGTCCACGCTGCTGGGGGAGCGGCGGATGCGGTCGAAGCGGAACAGCACGCCCTCGGACTGGCCGATCTCGCCGATCGACATGTAGAGCCGCCGGGCGCGGTCCTCGCCGCCGAACTTTCGGATGATGTAGTCGGCGCGCGCCATGCCGGTCCGCGGCATGTCGGGGTTGAGCAGGAAGGGGCGCCATCTCAGGTCGAACAGGACGTCCGGCCGCCGCCGCAGCGTGCGGAGCAGGCGGCGGACGCCAAGGTAGCACCAAGGGCAGATCAGGTCATGCACGACCTCGATCTGCAACCTGGCCCTGGCGGGAACAACAACGTTCACGACATGAACTTAATCAGCCTAGCGGGGCGCGTCATCCCCGTTCTTCGCGAACCTTGACGTGATGGCGGCTGCATCAGCCGGCGCTGAGGCCCAGGCGGCCCAGTCCGGGCAGCTTCAGGGCGGGACGGCGGATGTCGATGCCCGCCACGGCGCCGAGAATGCTGACCTCGATGCCCTCGATCCAGCCGACGGTGACGCCGGCGTAGCCGCCGAGCGAGAGCTTGAACCCTGCGCCGATCCGCGCCCATCGCAGCCAGCGTCCGTCATAGGGGTAGTCCTTGCCGATGGCGGTCGGCGGCAGGGACGCGCGGATCTCCGGCACTGCGTCCATGACGGCCGCGACGAAGGTGTTGGAGTTCGGGCCGGGCCAGGCGCGGTAGTCGCCGAGGTTGCGGAAGGCATAGCCCTCGATCGCCGCCTGCATCCTGGGGATCAGCGCCGCCGCCGCCGGGCCGTCCGCCGCGAAGACGAGCGCCGGCGTGCGGCCGAACCAGCGGCCATCCGGCTCGAAGCCGTTCATGCGGATCGGCTCGCCCCAGGCGGTGTAGTCGTAGCGCGTGTAGGACGCGGCGCCCTCCGGCTTGAACACGATCCAGCAATGGGTCGAGAAGATGCCGCGCCAGCGCACCGTCTGGGCCCCGAAGATGCGCACCACGGCATCCGGGTTCCGCCCTGCCGGCGGCAGCAGGCCGACGCTCGAGCGGTCCGCCGTCCGCCAGCCCGCGCCGCTGCCCTCGTACTGGTAGAGCGCGGCCGAGATGCCGAGGGGCAACAGGAAGAACAGGGCGAACAGCAGCAGGCCAGCCTTGAGCATTCAGCGGTTGGCCCCCGGCGTCCACTGCACGTCACCGCCGGGGTTGAGCCGCCGGCCGAGCACGAAAAGGTGGTCGGACAGGCGGTTCAGCAGCCGGATCACGGTGCGGGTAAGGTGGGCGTAGGCGGCGGCCGGCGTGCCACCGGGCAGGATGAAGCTGGTGAGCGGCGGCAGGGCCGCGTTCATGGCCGCCACCTCGGCCTCGAGCCGCAGCGACGGCGCGTCGGTCACGTGCAGGCGCTCGCCCATGGCGCCGGGCACGCAGAGGTCGGCGCCCACGTCGAACAGGTCGTTCTGTATGCGCGCGAGCATGGCGTCGGCTTCGGCGTCGCCGCCGGTGTGCAGCCGCAGCAGGCCGACGCAGGCATTGGCCTCGTCCACCGTGCCGTAGGTCTCGACGCGCAGTGCGTCCTTCGGCACGCGGGTGCCGTCGCCGAGCGAGGTCTCGCCGGCGTCGCCGCCGCGGGTGACGACTCTGTCGATGCGGATCATGGTGAACGCTCTTTCACGGCGTTGAGGTTGGTGAGCACGGGGTTGGCCGAGACGACCCTCGCGTGGCGTGCCGACACTTACTCCGGATCAATGGGAACATAGCGGCAGAATAGATCAATGATCTCTTGAACGGTGGAGACTTTTAGGTACTCTTCTCGTGGAATCATGATTTTGTATTCGCGCTCCATATCTCGAATCATTTGTGATGCGTTATCTGATAGTAACCTTATGTCCTTTATTACGTCATCAGTATCCCTGATAATGAGGTGGTCAGGAGCGCGGTAACTGCTCACGTCCCTTGACGTTTGGAGATCATGAGACGGTTGGGAGCGGTGA
>JBBSIT010000385.1:0-5044 GCA_038231995.1 Acetobacterales bacterium
CGTTGTCGCGCGCGGGCGCGAGCGTGCCGTGGGTGCGCCAGGACAGCGACGCGCCGGGCAAGGCGGCGCCGGACTGCAACGCGAGGTCGCCGAGGGCGTGCCGGCCTTGGTCTGTGGGCCAGTTCGTGCTCGCGATCTCCGCCCGCTCCATGTCTTGGCTCCGATCTGGTGGCGAGGCCATCGCCAGCTTAGTACTGTCTATCCGAAACGCGATGCCCAACCAAGGCGGCGCCGTTCGACGACTCAGGGACCAAGATGACCGATCCGAAACCCATCGCCGTGCTGTGGTCGAGGATGGCCGCCGTCTCTGCCGGACTGCAGCTTTCTGGCCTGCAAGCCACGATACTGGACGAGGTGAGCGAGATTACGTCCGAGGCTAAAGGCTGGTTCTTCCACGCCGTGCCGGCCGGCCCCGAGGATCAGTGGTATAGCTGCATGGGCCGCGAGACCGACGCCGCATGGACCGTGTCTGTCCGGCTTGCACGGTCTGACCATCCTGATCCCGAACATCGGGAAACGCGGTTCTCAATACCCGAGAAAGTGGCGGACCCAGAGAATGAGGTGTTCATCCCGTTCGCTGAGCTGCCGAGATGATCAACCGTCTTAGCGGCCGGTAGCCGTCCCGCCCGGGACCGGCACTGCATGTATCGCCGGGCCTCCCCTGCGGTATAGCAGCGCCGCACGCGAAGGAGATCAAGGCATGGGCGCAGCCGCCACGACCGTCACGGCCGTCGCCAGCGACGGCATCGGTCCCGAGGTGATGGCCGCCACCCAGCGCGTGCTCGCCGCAGCCGGGGCGCGCATCGCCTGGGAGGACGCCGATGCCGGCGCCGCCGTGTTCCGCCGCGGCGACACGACCGGCGTGCCGCGGGAGACGCTGGACAGCATCGCCCGCACCGGCCTCGCGCTGAAAGGCCCGCTGGAGACGCCCGTGGGCTACGGCGAGAAGAGCGCCAACGTCACCCTGCGCGGCTACTTCGAGCTCTACGGCAACATCCGCCCGGCGCGCGAGCTGCCCGGCATCCGCACGCCGTTCACCGGGCGCGGCATCGACCTCGTGATCGTGCGCGAGAACGTCGAGGACCTCTATGCCGGCATCGAGTACATGCAGACGCCCGGCGTCGCCGAGACGCTGAAGCTCATCACCGAGCCGGGTTGCGAGCGCATCCTGCGGCTGGCCTACGGGCTGGCGCGGGCGGAGGGGCGGAAGCGCCTCGCCTGCGCCACCAAGGCCAACATCATGAAGGCGACCGAGGGCATGATGAAGTGGGTATTCGAGCACCTGGCGCCCGAGCATCCCGAGATCGCCTCGTCGCACCTCATCATCGACAACTGCGCGCACCAGCTCGTCATCGCGCCCGAGCAGTTCGACGTGATCGTGGCCACCAACATGAACGGCGATATCCTCAGCGACCTCGCGGCCGGGCTGGTCGGCGGCCTCGGCGTGGCGCCCAGCAGCAACATCGGCGACGACGCCGCGATGTTCGAGGCGGTGCACGGCTCGGCGCCGGCGATCGCGGGCAAGGGCCTCGCCAACCCAACCGCGCTGCTGCTCTCGGCCGTCATGCTGCTGCGCCACATCGGCGACTTCGCCGCCGCCGAGCGGGTGGAGCAGGCGGTGTTCGTCACCTTGGAGGAGGGCCGCAACCTCACCGGCGACATCGCACCCCGGGGCGCCGGCGTGGGCACCGACGCCTATACCGGCCAGGTTATCGCCAATCTCGGCCGCACCAGCAGCACGCCGTCCCGCCATCACAGCGCGTTCAACCTCCCGCGCTGGCCGGACGCGACCTGGCACCGCGAGCCTGACAGCCGCGAGCTGGTCGGGCTGGACGTGTTCATCGAGTCCGGCCTGGGCGCCGAGGCGCTGGGCGACGACCTCGCCGCACTCACCGCCGACGGCCCGTTCCGGCTCACGATGATGTCCAACCGCGGCGCCAAGGTCTGGCCGCCCACCGGAGGCCGCGCCTACCACGTGGACCATTTCCGCTGCCGCTTCCTGCTGCGCCAGCCCGGCGGCGACGGTGCTGCCGAGATTGCCGACCTGCTCGCCCACATCAGCCCCCGGCACCGCTGGATGCACCTGGAGAAGCTGCAGCGCTTTGACGGCGTGGATGGCTTCTCCAAGGCCCAGGGGGAAGCGTGATGGAGCGCGTGGCCGACTACCCGCGCCCGCCGCGGCTGGAGCCAGCTGGACAGCGAGTCCGCATCGTGTTCGCCGGGCAGGACATAGCCGACAGCGACCGGGCCTGGCGCGTGCTGGAGACTTTCCATCCGCCGACCTACTCCCTTCCCATGTCCGCCTTCGCGCCCGGCGCGCTCGTGCCCGGCGAGCGCGGCAGCGTGTGCGAGTGGAAGGGCCGGGCGCAGTACTGGTCGGTCGCCGCCGGCGGCCGCATCGCGCCGGATGCCGCCTGGGGCTACCCCGATCCCACGCCCGCCTTCACCGTCCTGCGCGACCACGTGGCGGTGTATGCCGGGCCGATGGATGCGTGCTGGGTCGGCAACGCGCGCGTGGAGCCGCAGCCCGGCTGCTTCTACGGCGGCTGGATCACCCCCGGCCTGGTCGGGCCATTCAAGGGCGGGCCAGGCACGCTGCACTGGTAGCGCCAGCCTGAACCAGGCGCTGCGCCCAGCGTTGCGCCCCGATGGACCTGAACGAGAAGGCGCTGGAGATCCACCGCAGGCTGTGCCGCGCCTATGGCTGCCCCATCGCCTACTTCCACGCGCTCGATCCCCTCAGCGAGCTGGTCAGCTCGCTGCTCTCGCACCGCACCCGTAACGCGGACAGCGGCGCAGCCTTCAAGGCGCTGCGGGCACGCTTCCCCGACTGGGCCGCCGTCGCCGCGGCGCCCACGGCGGAGGTCGAAGCCGCCATCGCCCGCGTCACCTGGCCGGAGCAGAAGGCCCCGCGCATCCAGGCGATCCTGCGCTCGATCCAGGCCGAGTGCTGTGCGCTGTCGCTCGACTTCCTGGCCGACCTGCCGGTGGAGGAGGCGCGCGCCTGGCTGGAGCGCCTGCCCGGCGTCGGACCCAAGACAAGTGCTGCCGTGCTCAGCTTCAGTGCATTGCGACGCCCGGCGCTGCCGGTGGACAGCCATCACCACCGGGTCGCGGCCCGCACCGGGCTGATCCCGTCGGGCCTGCCCGTGGGTCCGTCGCACCGCGTGCTCGCCGCTCAGTTGCCGCCGGACTGGGACGCGCAGCAGGTGTACGACAACCACGAGGTGCTGATGCTGCACGGCCAGCGCTGCTGCTTCTACCGAGAGCCCGCCTGCGCGCGCTGCGTGCTGCTCGATCTGTGCCCGACCGGGCAGGGTTTGCTCCGGGACGTTACGGGCGTAAACGAGGCCGGGCCGGCACCGCTGCCTGCATAGACCCTGAGCAGGACACGTGGACGGAACGGCCTACCAACTCCTTGCGGCCGGGCAGCCCAGCCTGACCCGGCGCGCCCACGCTGCCGCCTTGCTGCGCCTGGCCGCGCCGCTCGCCATCGCGCAGCTCTCGCAGACCGTCATGGGCGTGACGGACACCATCATGCTCGGCACGCTCGGCGGCGACGCGCTGGCGGCGGGCGGCCTGGGCACCGGCCTGTTCCTGACCACCAGCATCATCCTGCAGGGCGTGCTGACCGCCGTCAGCGTGCTGGTCGCCTACGCCCGCGGCGCCGGCGAGGAGACGCGCATCCCGGAGCTGTATCGCACCGGGCTGCTCCTGGCGCTGCTGCTGTCCGTGCCGGCCTTCGCCTGGCTGAGCTGCGCCGAGAGCGTGCTGCTGATGCTCGGCGAACCGCCCGAGCTTGCCCGCGCCACCGGGGCCTATCTCGACGTGCTGCGCTGGGGCCTGCCTGGCGGATTGATCGGCGTTGGGCTGATGCGCCCCTTCCTGCCCGCGATCGGCCAGGGACGGCTGCTGCTGTGGGTCGCGCTGGCCGCAGCGCTGGTGAACGCGGCGCTGAACTACGGGCTGATCTACGGCGCAATCGGCCTGCCGGCGTTCGGCTATCTCGGTTCCGCCGCGGCCACGGCGATCACGCTGTGGGGGATGGCGGCGGCCCTGCTCGCCCTGCTGCACCTGGACCCCGGGCTGCGGCGGCACGTGTCGCTGGGTCGGCCGCGCTGGGCGGCACTGAGAGAAATGCTGCGGCTCGGGCTGCCGGTGAGCGCCACCTTCGCGGTGGAGACCGGGCTGTTCCTCACGACCGGGCTGCTGATGGGCCCGGTCGGCGCCGCGGCGCTGGCAGCGCATCAGATCGCGCTGACCGTCGCGAGCACGGCGTTCATGATCCCGCTGGCGATCGCGCAGGCGGCCAACGTGCGCGTCGGCGGCCACATGGGCGCGGGCAACCCGGCGGACGCACGGCGGGCGGGGTTCGTGGCGATCCTGCTCGGCGGCGGCGTCATGGAGGGGGCGGCCTGCGTGCTGCTCGCCGCGCCGCGGCCGATCGCCGGGCTGTTCGTCAGCCCCGACGCCCCGGCGACACGGGAGACCTACGCCGTCGCGGTCACGCTGCTTGGCATCGCCGCCGCGTTCGCCGTGGTGGACGGCGTGCAGGTGGTCGCGATCGGGGCGCTGCGCGGCTTGAAGGACACGCGGGTGCCGTTCCTGATGGCGGCGCTCGGCTACTGGGGCGTCGGCTTCCCCGCCGCCTACGCCGCCGCGTTCTGGCTGGGCTGGGGCGGCGCCGGGCTGTGGTGGGGCTTAGCGCTCGGCCTGGGCGTGGTCGCGACGGCGGCGACCTGGCGTTTTCACGTGCGCAGCCGAATTTAGGCGCGGCCGGCGGCCTCTCGGCGGAGGACGATCTTTCGTTACGAAGCTGACGGACTCGGTGAATCCTGATAACCGCTGTCTTGGATTGCCGGAGTGTCTATCCCGACCAATTGTGAGCAAAATCAGCGATCTTAACGGGTATCGAACTCCATAGATCATGCCCGAAACGAATAAAACATAGCATTGTCAATGCTTTGATTTCAGGCATGGTCTTTCAACTCATTGATAATGCTCAAAACGTATTCGGATGGACACTGAGAGATCGCCCCAGTCA
>JBBSIT010000386.1:0-5036 GCA_038231995.1 Acetobacterales bacterium
CAGTGCTCCAAACGGGGTCTTTGGTGAGCAATCTACCGGTTGTGACGCCCGATTGCGCGGACGTGTCCCAGCACGCGATGCACTTTGCAGGCCGGGAGGGTAGGATCGCCGGATGGAAGTCGCCTTTGAACTATTCGTCATCCTCGTCCTCGTGCTGCTCAACGGCGTGTTCGCCATGAGCGAGCTGGCCCTGGTGTCCGTGCGCCGGGCCAGGCTGCTGGTGCTGGAGCGCAAGGGCGTGCCCGGCGCCGCCATGGCCCGGCAGCTCGCCGAGGACCCGCAGCGCTTCCTGCCGACGGTGCAGGTCGGCATCAGCCTGGTCAGCGTGCTCGCCGGCGTGTTCGGCGGCGCGCGGCTGTCGGCGCGGCTGGGCGCCTGGCTCGCCGGGTTCCCCGCGATTGCGCCCTTCGCCGAGTCGCTGTCGCTCGCGGCCATCGTGGTGTTCACCACCTACCTCTCGCTCGTGATCGGCGAGCTGGTGCCCAAGCAGCTCGCGCTGCGCCGGCCGGAACTCGTCGCCGCCGCCGTGGCGCAGCCGCTCGCCCTGCTGGCGCGCTTAAGCAGCCCCATCGTCTGGGTGCTGGGCAAGTCCTCCTCGCTCGCGATGCGGCTGTTCGGCGCCGAGAACGAGGAACGGCAGGGCGTCACGGACGAGGAGCTGAAGGAGCTCCTGGCCGAGGGCACCCAGGAGGGCGTGATCGAGACGGAGGAGCGCGACATGATCGAGCGTCTCTTGCGCCTGGCGGACAAGCCGGTGCGCGCCATCATGACCCCGCGCACCGAGCTGGCCTGGATCGACCGCACCGATCCGCGGCGCGACATCGCGGCCACCCTGAAGGCAGCGGCGCACAGCCGCTTCGTGGTGTGCGACGGCACAGTGGACAACGTGGTCGGCGTGGTCCAGGCTAAGGACATCCTCGACCGCATCCTGGATGGCGGCGACCTCTCGGTGGCCGCAGCGCTGCGGCAGCCCATGATCATGCCCGACACCGTCACAGCGTTGGACGCGCTGGAGCGGCTCAAGGGCGACCCGCTGGGCCTGGCCCTCGTCATGGACGAGTACGGCAGTTTCGAGGGCGTGGTGACGGCGGCCGACGTGCTGCAGGCGATCGTCGGCGAGAAGACCGACGTGCAGCCGGACGCGGACCGCTCGGTGCCGTTCGAGGGCACGCTGACGCTGGACGGCGCGATGCCGGTGGACGAGATCAAGGCCCGGCTCGGCCTCCCGGACCTGCCGTCCGAGGGGAGCTATCACACGCTCGCGGGCCTGCTGCTGGCGTTGCTGCGCCGGGTGCCGCGCTCGGGCGACCGCATCGTGTTCGCGGGGTGGCGGTTCGAGGTGGTGGCGATGGAGGGCCGCCGGGTCGCGCGCGTCCAGGCCAGCCGCGAGCCGGTGACGGAAGCTTAGGCCCTTACGCGCTAGACGGCTGCCCCAGCCGCGTCGTCCGGTACACGTCCGCAAGAGGGACGCGCAGCCCGATGCTGTCCAGCACGAGATCGCCCTCGGTGACGCTCAGCGGCTCGGGTGGCCAGAGGCCGTCCGGACCGCGGCGCAGCAGCTCCGCGCCGACCGTGGCGCTCCTGAGCACCAGGATCTCCCGCACGCTCGGGATCGTCGTGTAGGTCCACACGTTGGACCAGGTCTCGGGCTGGTTGGAGGGGGAGAGGATCTCGACCAGCAGCACGGGGTTGGCGAGCAGCGGCTGCTCCTCCGTGTAGAGCGTGCAGGTCACGCCCAGGTCGGGGATGCGGACGTTGTGCCCGGCCTGCACGTGCGGCACCACGCCGGGCGCGGTGATGATGCTGCAAGGGCTGCCCTGCGCTGAGAGGTGATTGCCGACCAGTCGGCTCAGCTCGCCCAGCAGCGCCCCGTGCGTTCGGTTGGTGGGCGCCATGGCCTCGGGCACGCCATCGACGAGCTGCCAGGGCCGCCCGTCGCCGGGGTCCCAGGCCATGAACTCGGCGACGGACATGAACACGGGTAGCTTGACGGTTGCGGACATGAGCGAAGGCTACCACAACCCCGACCTGCGTTCAGCTATCGCGTCAGTCTGCTAGCTCTGGCTTATCGGTCCCCGCGCCATCGGCGGCACGAACAGCGGCGCCGTGTCCCACGGGAACAGCACCCACGTATCCTGCGGCACCTCCGCCACCCAGCTATCCGCCAGCGGACGGCCGGCCGGCTTGGCATACAGGCATGCGAAATGCGCCCGCGGCAGCAAGGCGCGCACCACGCGGGCGGTGACGCCGCTGTCCACCAGGTCGTCCACGATCAGGAAGCCCTCGCCGTCGCCGGCGGCCGTGGGCGGCTTCAGCACGATCGGCTCGCTCCGGTCCTCGTCCTGGTAGGCGACGACCGAGATGCTCTCGACCAGGCGGCACTCCAGCTCACGTGCGACGATCGCCGCCGGGATCAGCCCGCCGCGGCTCACGGCGACGATCCCGCGCCACGGCCCGCGCGGCATGAGGGCTGCGGCGAGCGCCCGCGCATCGCGATGCAACTGGTCCCACGTGACGGTCGCGTAGTTGGGCGCGATCAAAACAGGCGTCCGCCGTTCGGCACGGCCCGGTCCGGCCGCACCAGGACGACGGCGCCCGCCGGGTCGGGCATCCCGAGCGTCAGCACCTCGCTGCGGAACGGGCCGATCTGCCGGGGCGCGAAGTTCACCACGGCGCAGACTTGCCGGCCCACCAGCTCATCCGGCCGGTAATGCGTCGCGATCTGCGCGGAGGACTGCTTGAGCCCGATCTCCCCGCCGAAGTCGATCCACAGCTTGATCGCGGGCTTCCGCGCCTCCGGGAAGGGCTGCGCGTCGGTGATGGTGCCGACGCGGATGTCGATCCGGTCGAAGTCCTGCATGGTCGCGGGGTCAGTCATGCGGTCGGTCTATGCCACCCCGGCAGGCGTTGCCAAGCCTCCCTACGCATGCAAGCGTCCGCGCTTCGAAAGGGAAGCCCATGAACCCCCGATCCCAGCGAGATTTCCACCATCCCGGCCGCAGCCCGGCCTACGCCGCGCACGGCATGGCGGCCACCAGCATGCCGGCCGCGACGCTTACCGCGCTCGACGTGCTGCGGGCCGGCGGCAACGCGATGGACGCGGCCGTCGCCGCCGTCGCGGTGCTCGGCGTGATCGAGCCGCAATCGACCGGCCTCGGCGGCGACTGCTTCTGCCTCTGGGCGCCGGCGGGCGAGCGCCGGGTCGTGGCGCTCAACGGCTCCGGCCGCGCGCCGGCGGCCGCGAGCATCGACTGGTTCGAGGAGCGCGGCATCACCGCCATCGAGAACACGTCCCCCCACTCCGTCACCATCCCCGGCGCCGTCGGCGGCTGGGAGGCGCTGCTGGCAGCGCACGGCACCAAGGGTTTCGACGAGCTGCTGCAGCCCGCCATCCGCTTCGCCGAGGAGGGGTGGCCGGTGCACAACCGGGTCGCGAGCGACTGGGCGCTGGCCGAGGACAAGCTGCGCCGCACCGGCGCCGAGGCGTTCCTGCCGAGCGGCGCGGCGCCCCGGCCCGGCGACCGCTTCGTGCAGCGCCCGCTCGCAGCCACGCTGCGCGCCATCGCGCGGGACGGGGCGCGCGGCTTCTACGAGGGCGACGTGGCCGCCGACATGGTCTCGACCTTGCGGGCCAGGGGCGGGCTGCACACGCTGGAGGACTTCGCCGCGGGACGCACAGCGGCCGAGTTCGTCGAGCCGATCCGCACGGCCTGGCGCGGCTACGAGGTCTGGCAGTGCCCGCCCAACGGCTCCGGCCTTCTGGTGCTCATGATGCTCGGCATCCTGGAGGGGTTCGACCCGGCGCCAGGCGGCCCGCTCAGCGTCGAGCGGCTGCACCGCCATGTCGAGGCGGCGCGCCTCGTCTATCGCGACCGCGACGCCTTCCTCGCCGACCCGGCGCAGGTCGAGGTGCCGGTCGCCAAGCTCACCAGCCCCGAGTATCTCGCCGGCCTGCGCGCCCTGAGCGACCCGGCGCGCGCCCTCCAGGACTTGCCCGCGCCGGGCGAGGCGCTGCTGCCGGCCCATCGCGACACCGTCTATCTCACCGTGGTGGACCGCGACGGCAACGCGTGCAGCTTCATCAACTCGCTGTTCCAGAGCTTCGGCTCCGGCATCCTCGCGCAACGCTCCGGCGTGATGCTGCAGAACCGCGGCTTCGGCTTCCGCGTCGAGCGCGGGCACCCGAACTGCATCGCGCCGAACAAGCGGCCGATGCACACCATCATCCCCGGCATGCTGACCGAGGGCGGACGCACCGTGATGCCGTTCGGCGTCATGGGCGGGCACTTCCAGCCGATGGGGCAGACGCTGTTCCTGTCCAACCTGCTGGAATACGGTCTCGACATCCAGCAGGCGCTCGACTTGCCGCGGCTGTTCCCCTACCGCGGCAAGCTGGAGGTCGAGCGCGGCATCCCGCCCGACGTGGTGAGCGCCCTGGCGCGCATGGGCCACGAGCCCGAGATCGCCGGGCGGCCGCATGGCGGCGGGCAGGCCATCTGGATCGACCACGCGCGCGGCTGCCTCATCGGCGGGTCGGACCCGCGCAAGGACGGCATTGCGTTGGGGTACTAGCGATGACCGAACCCTGCGACCTCGATGCCACCGCGGCCCGCCGCCTGATCGGCCAGAAGCGCCTGTCCCCGGTCGAGCTGATGGAGAGCTGCATCGCCCGCACCGAGGCGGTCGATCATGCGGTGAATGCGGTCGTGGCGCGCGACTTCGACCGCGCCCGCACCGAGGCCCGCGCGGCTGAGGACGCGGTCGCGCGGGGCGACGCGCTGCCGGCGCTGCACGGCTTGCCGGTCGGGGTCAAGGACCTCGAGGAGACGGCCGGCCTCCGCACGACCTACGGCAGCACGATCTTCCGGGACCTGGTGCCTGAGCAGGACAACCGCCTGATCGCGGCGGTGCGGGCGGCCGGCGCGATCGTGCTAGGCAAGACCAACACCCCCGAGTTCGGCGCCGGCGCGAACACGCGCAACTCCGTCTACGGCGCGACCGGCAACCCGTTCGATCCGGCCCGCTCGGCCGCCGGG
>JBBSIT010000387.1:0-5036 GCA_038231995.1 Acetobacterales bacterium
CGCCGGCCCACCCGGCTCCCGCGCCGACAGCGCGGCCGCCTGACCCGGCGTGACCGCGCGAGGAGAAGGCGGGAAGAGCACGAAGCCGATCCAGTCCGCGCCCGCTTCCACGGCAGCGTCGAACCCATCCGGCGTGCTGATGCCGCAGATCTTGACCCGGGTGCTCACGCGATCTCGGCCGCGATGGCTGCCGCTGCCGCCGCCGGGTCCGCCGCCGCCGTGATCGGTCGGCCGACGACGATCCAGTCCGCGCCGGCGTCCATCGCCTCCCGCGGCGTCATCGTCCGCGCCTGGTCGCCCGCATCGGCGCCCGCAGGACGGATGCCGGGGACGACCAGCACGGGGCCGTTCCCCACCGCATCGCGCAGCATCGCCGCCTCATGCGCGCTGCACACCAGCCCGTCGGCGCCGGCATCGAGCGCGAGGCGGGCGAGGCGCAGCACCTGCTGCCGCGGCCCGCCCGCGACGCCGGTGGCGTGCAGCGCCGCCGCATCCAGGCTGGTCAGCACGGTGACGGCGAGCAGCAGCGGCCGCTGCGCCGTGTCGGCGGCACGCCGCGCCGCCTCGATCATCGCGCCGCCGCCGCCAGCGTGCAGGGTGAGCATCGCCGGCGCGAGCGGCAGCACGGCGCGCACCGCGGCGGCAACCGTGTTCGGAATGTCGTGCAGCTTGAGATCGAGGAACACCGGGCGCTGCCCGACCCGGCGCACCCCGTCCGGCCCGTTGGCCAAGGTGAACTCCAGCCCCAGCTTCAGCATTCCGCAGTAGGGGGCCAATTGCTCCGCCCAGTCCGCGGCACGCGCCGGGTCGGCGGTGTCCAGCGCGGCGATCAGGCGGGACATAGGGCTACTCGCCGAGCGGCGGCAGCGCGGCAGTGCCAGGCAGCCGGGCCTGCAGCGCCTCGACCTGGTTGGTGAGCTGACGTACGGCCGCCTCCGCGCGGCGGGCGCGGCGGCGGGCGGAGAGGGCGCCGCCCCAGGCCACCAGGGCGCCGGCCAGGAAGAATACGAGCGCCAGGCCCAGCACGGCGAGCGACAGCGGCGCCTGCAGCGCGAAGTCGGTCGGCCACAGGCCGATGCGCACGGATTGCTGGTTCGACAGCGCGAACAGCACGAGCAGGAGCAGCACCGGCAAGGAGAGGATCAGCGGCAGCAAGGCGTCAGGCCAATACGCGCTTGGCGCGGGGTGTGCGCGCGGGCTTGGGACCGCGGTTCACCCGTTCGCGCAGCTCCTTGCCGGCCTTGAAGAACGGCACCGCCTTCTCGTTCACTGGCACGGCCTCGCCGGTGCGCGGGTTGCGCCCGGTCCGCGCATCCCGCTTCTTGACGGTGAAAGCGCCGAAGCCGCGCAGCTCGACCCGCTCGCCGCGCGCCAGCGCCGACGAGATCTCGTCGAAGATGGTGGCTACGATCAGCTCGACGTCGCGACTCAGCAGATGGGGATTGGCGGAGGCCAGCTCCGCGATCAGCTCCGACTTGGTCATGTTCGCTCAGGGATGCCTGTTGGCCCGCATGTCCGGGCCTCCGCAGGCTGGCAGCAAGGTGTGCTCCCGTCAAGATACTGACGCGGAAGCTGTTTCTTGCATCGCCCTCGCGCCCGGATCGAGCCCAACGATCAGCTCGTCCAGCCCGGCGTGCAGCCCGAGGATGACCCAAGGCTGCGTTTCCGAATTGGTCTCGCCCGCGCGCTGGCACGTCAGCACCTCGCTCATGTCGCCGCGGTCCCGCGTGGAGTCCGCAATCAGCCGGACGCACACGTTTTCGAGCAATGCCAGGCGGCTTCGTTCCGGCGCGCTGAGCGGGACCACGCCCCGGGCGTCGGCAAGCGCCAGCATCCGCAGCGCCCGCAGCACCATGCCCAGCTTGAAGTTCCAGTAGCCGGTGTCCTCCGGCCCCTCGCCGTGCCGGCGCACCAGCAAGGTGTCGCACATGACGCTCTCGCCCGGCGCCGGAGCGACCACGACGGTGCCCAGCCGGATCGCCGCCATGACCTCGTGGGCTGCCGCGGCGAGGCGGCCCCCGGGATCGCCGTGCAGCGCCGCGCGGCACAGGGCCAGCAATGCCGCACCCTGGCAATCCAGGAACGGCGCGCCGGCCCAGGTGTCCTGCACGTTGGCGGACCAGCCGCCGCCGGGCCGCTCCGCACGGTCGAGCAGGCCGAGCAGCAGCTCGGTTGCTGTGCCCATGAGCACGCGGTAGCGCGGCTCGCCGGTGGCGCGCAGCATGCAATCGAGCGAGAGGACCACGAACCCGAGCCCGCGCGAGAACACCCGGGCGTGCGACCCGGGCTCGCCCGGGCAGATGTAGCTGAAGTAGCGGTCCAGGTGCCGGTCGTACCAGGACCGCAGCGCCGCGAGCCGCATGGGCGACGGAGGCGTCGCGTACTGCCCCGCGGTGGCGAGCAGCAGGTGGGTAGCGACTGCGTTCAGCTCGGCGCCGATGTCGTAGGTCATGCTGGGATCGAGCGTCCCGCCGCCGTCCCCGTCCCGCATGACCGCCGCGTAGTGCTCCGGCGCGTCGTAGTAGCCGCCTGCGGTCAACAGCCGGTCCTCGGTGATCGAGGCGCGCCCGCCTGGGTCCAGCCGGCCGATCGCGTAGCGCGTCAGCATCCAGTGCAGGCGCCCTTCGGCCACGTCGTTGGCCTGGATGGCGCTGACCCGGCCGGCATCGTGCATGCGTGCGTGAATGGCATAGGCGAAGCCGGGCGAACCGCTTTCCTGCACGAAGCCGACGTACTCGGCCGGGCCTTCATGCACGAGCGACCGGCCGTCCGGCAGGGCGCGCTGCGTGCGCCAGGTCCCGCCGGCGCCGACCACGACGGCACGGTACTCCGCCGCCCGCATCGCGCTGAGCTGGTCGCACGCGGTGGTCATCGTCACGTCGTCGAGTGTTACGCCGGGCTCGGGCGTGAGCGTCACGTGCAGCAGGAGGGCGGGCCGGTGCGCGCTTACGACGTACTCGTATCGCACCGTCGCCACCGGCTTGACCCGGCGCAGCCGGCCGCGCTTCACATGCAGCAGGCTCTCATGCACGAGCCGGACCCCTTCGCCTTCCTGGGTCAGCGCGAAGCTGTGGATGGCGTCCTCCACGTCGAGCACGTGGAGACGGCCCTCCACGCGCAGCTCCACCAGGTTCCCGGTGAGATCGACCGCATCCGCGGTCCGCCCGTCGTTGAACCGCACGGACTGGCGCACCGAGCCGCGCGAGAGGTCGCCGGTGACGTTGAAGAACGCCGTGCGGACGAAGAAGGCGCGCGGGTCGGCGGAGACGACCGCGATCTCGGCGGGGCTGCAGCGGCGGCGGATGACGGGGCCGTCGGAGAGGCGCAGCACGAAGTCGATGGCGGAGTCGAGCAACGCCGGGTTCTGGTCGCGCAACCTCGGCCAGGCGAGCAGCTCGGCCGCCTTGGCGTTGTCATCGACCCAGAACCACGAGGTGTCGTTGAACCGCTCCGCCGTCTCGGACAGGGCGGTGAACGGGCCGGCGCCGTCCCCGAGATCGGCGCGCTTGGCCAGCCGGTCACGGATGAACTGCACGAGCGGATCGAGCGGTGGGCGGGTCGGTTGCATCCGCGATCATCGCGCGGGCGTCATAGCGCGTCTAGCTGGCGCGGCCGCCCTGCCAGATCGCCCAGGCGCCGGGCATGACGGGCGCGAGCAGCGATTGCCAGATCCCCGACAGCGCGGCGCCGATCGTGCGGTCATAGAATCCGCCCGGCCTCACGTCCTCGATCGGCACGGACTCGGAGACGCCGCGCTCGCGTGCGAGCCAGGCGCGGGCCTCGACCTCGCCGCCGATCTCGTCGATCAGGCCGAGCTCGCGCGCCTGCCGGCCGGTATAGGCGCGGCCATCGGCCAGCTCGCGCACGCGGGCGGGCTCCATGTGGCGCCCGCTCGCCACCATGGCGACAAACTGGCCGTACATGTCGTCCACCAAGCCGTGCAGGTACTCGCGCCCCGCGGGCGTGAGCGGGCGGGTGAAGCTCGGCTGGTCCTTGAGTGGGCCGGAGGTGATCGCCTCCGGCGTGAGGCCAAGCTTGTCGAGCAGGCCGGACGCCTCGCCGGTCTGCAGGATGACGCCGATGGAGCCGGTGAGCGTGGCTTCGCGGGCGAAGATGCGCGCCGCCGGCAGCGCCGCCATGTAGCCGGCCGACGCCGCGGTGCCCCGCATGACGGCGACGACGGGCTTCTCGGCCGCCACGCGGGTCAGCACCCCGTGCAGGCTCTCGCCGCCGGCGACCGAGCCGCCGGGGCTGTCGATGCTGACGATCACGGCGGGGACGGAGCGGTCCTTGGCTAGCGCCGCGATCGCCTCCAGCAGCTTGCGGTCCTCGGTGATCACCCCGGTTATGTTCAACCGCGCGACGTGCCGCCCGGCCGGCAGGCCAGCCGGACGCACGACGAACAGGATGGCGAGGACGGCGGCCAGCACCGCCGCCACCCGCCAAAAGTTCAGGCGGCGCTTGAGGCGCCGCCTGTCGAGAAGCAAGTCGGTCTCTAGGTTCAAGCGGTGCTACTCGCCCGAGGATTGCTGGTTCCGCCGGCGGATGGCGGCGCCGAGGATGTCGCCCAGCGAGGCGCCGCTGTCGGCGGTGCCGAAGTCCTGGATTGCCTGCTTGTCCTCCTCCATCTCGCGGCCCTTGATCGTCAGCGACAGCTTGCGGCCGGCGCGGTCGATCGCGGTCACCTTGGCGTCCACTTTCTCGCCGACGGCGAACCGCTCCGGCCGCTGGTCGCCCTTGTCGCGCGCCAGCTCGGCCCGGCGGATGAAGCCGGTGAGCACGTCGTCCACCTTCACCTCTATGCCGTTGGACTGCACGCCTGTGACCACGCAGGTGACGACGTCGTTCTTGTGGACGCGGCTGAGTACGCTGGCGGCCGGGTCGTCATGGAGCTGCTTGACGCCGAGCGAGATGCGCTCCTTCTCGACATCCACGTCCAGCACCTTGGCCTGCACCACTTGGCCCTTGTCGTATTTCGCGATCGCCAGTTCGCCCGGCTCGTCCCACGACAGGTCGGACATGTGGACCATGCCGTC
>JBBSIT010000388.1:0-5033 GCA_038231995.1 Acetobacterales bacterium
CTTGCTGGCGACCTCGCGCACCATCTGCGCACCCATGTTCTCGAACTTGTCGGCGAGTTCGATCTCCTTGGCGACAGTCACGCCGTCCTTGGTGATCCGCGGCGCGCCGAAGCTCTTGTCGATGACCACGTTGCGGCCCTTCGGGCCCAACGTGACCTTGACCGCGTCAGCGAGGATGTCCACGCCGCGCAGCATTCGTTGGCGAGCATCCCCACCGAAGCGCACGTCCTTCGCTGCCATGTGACTTGCTCCTGATCTGTGTGTGAGAGGACGAGACTCAGACGGCTTTCGCGCCCTGGCCCTCGATGACACCCATGACATCGGACTCCTTCATGATCAGAAGTTCCTCGCCGTCGATCTTAACCTCGGTGCCGGACCACTTGCCGAACAGCACGCGATCACCCGCCTTTACGTCGAGCGGCTGTATTTGACCCTGTTCATCGCGCGCGCCAGGGCCGACCGCGACCACCTCGCCCTCCATCGGCTTCTCCTTGGCAGTGTCAGGGATTATGATGCCGCCCGCGGTCTTCTCCTCAGCGGTGATTCGGCGCAACGCAATGCGGTCGTGCAGAGGACGGAACTTCATCTGGATCGCTCCCTCTCTGGCCAGTTCAGCTGACCGATTAACCCAAGAGCCACTGGTATCCGCAGCGAAGCCCGGAGCCAGCACCAGCGCTCGTCAGCACTCCCCTTCCAGGAGCGGGAGCGTTCTAGCTCCCAAAGGCACTCCCTTCAAGGACCGATAGGAGCTGTCCCGGACCTGCAAGGGCCGAGGCTCTTCAAGGCATATCGGGGACGTAGTA
Organism: Acetobacterales bacterium; assembly: GCA_038231995.1. Taxonomy (GTDB): domain Bacteria; phylum Pseudomonadota; class Alphaproteobacteria; order Acetobacterales; family Acetobacteraceae; genus JBBSIT01. The sequence continues at coordinate 804 of JBBSIT010000388.1, forward strand.
CACTCATCATCGCGCCCCAGCACGGCAGTAGGCCGGCCGCAAAATGCGCCATCCGGTCGTGGTAACGTGGATCATCCCGCGCGGACTGCCCAAGCCACGGTGCGATCAGCGGCTTGCAGGATGCGGGGCTGAACCGGACGCCGCTGCCGCGTGCCGTCAAGCAGTCGGCCCGGACGACGAGGGCGTTACGCGTGATCGCATCGCCGGGCTGAATCTGCCCGAAGGCACGCTCCTGCTCCAATGCAATCGCCCCCTCGCGGGCCAGCTCGAGCCCGCCCACAAAAGTGCTCGCCAGCGCGGCCCGGCAGCGCAGGTCACGATCCGGCGCGCTCGCCGGCACCGGTGGCAAAAGGCCTCCCAGTGCACATCCCGCCTCGCCCGGCGTCGGCAGCCAGGCCCGGATGCGCGCGACGGCGTCAGTCGTGGTCCAGAACGGCGTGGCCGGAACACGATAGGCCGCCCCCGCGTCGGCGGGAAGCGCCAGCGCGACCAGACAGGCCCGCAGCAGGCCGGTGACATCGCCCGCGCGTTCGCGCTTGGCCGGGCTCGCCTCGTCCGACCGCCCCCGCGCGAACACGTTGCGCCCAAGCTGGGTCCGTCGGTCCAGCCAGTCCGCGGCGACGCTGATCGCGGTGCGACCGACCAGCAGACGACGGAGCGCCTCGCCGTGAGCCTCTGCATCGCGCGTCTCGGCCGCATCGGCCGGCAGCAACAGGCGCGAGCGCAGCAACGTGAGATCGGCCGCCAGCACCAGCCAGTCGCCCCACCGCGCCAACGTGGGCGCCGCAGCCTGCGGCGCCAGCGCGTCCAGCATCGCCGCCTCGAACGCTGCTATCAGCGCCACAATCGAGATTTTCTGCAGATCGATGCGCCGCGCCCGCGCCAGCTCGACCAGCCAATCGAGCGGTCCCTCGAACCCTTCGACCGACAGCACGGGCGCCGCACTTAGGGCCTGAGCCGAAACAACTGCATCACTCGTCGGGGTTTCTTGGGGCGATGGTGTAGTTCCATTCGCCATGAAAGTTGGCCGGGGTGATGTTGAGGCTGGCGATCTGCTCATCGGGCACCTTGGTGCCCTTCTCGTAGACGTTTTGGTCGAGCCGACACTGGACGGTGAGGCCGGTCTGCGTCGTGGTGCTGGCGATCAGTTGGATGATGACTTGATGCGTCAGGAGTGGCTTGCCGCGCCAGTTCTGGGTGATGAAGGCAAATAGCCGGTGCTCAATACGGTTCCACTTGCTGGTCCCGGGCGGCAGGTGCGCGACGGTGATCGCCACTCCCGTCTCATCGGCGAGCGCTTGCAGTTCGGTCTTCCATAGCCGCACCCGCGCGCCGTTGCTGCCGCCGCAATCGGCGGTGATCAGCAGCCGCTCGGCATCGCGATAGCGCGCCTGGCCGAGTTCGTGCCACCAGCGCCGAATGCTCTCGACGGCGAAGGCGGCGGTATCGCTGGTGATCCCGAGATTGATCCAGCCGACGTTGGCGGCAATGTCGTAGACGCCGTAAGGGGCCACCTTGCCGAACTCTGGTAAGGCAAAGTCGTGAACCCGGACGGATTCAGGCTGGCCTTTCGGCCCTGACCCAACAGTCGTGTCACCAGCCGCCACTTCGGCGATGTGATGGCGATCAGGCGGCGGGCGACCAGCCTGGTTCGGCCCTGAGCGCCTCGTAGAGCGCGGTTTTTCCGACGTTCAGCCGCGTCGCGATCTCGCGCACGGTCAGGCCCTTGCCGACCATGCCGCGCGCGCGCTTCAGCTTCTCCTCCGTGATGACGGGCTTGCGGCCGCTCTTGCGCCCTCGCGCCGCAGCGGCGGCAAGGCCGGCGCGCGTGCCCTCCTGGATCAGGTCGCGCTCGAACTGGCCCAGTGCCCCGAAGATGTGGAAGATGAGTCGCCCGCCCGGCGTGGTCGTGTCTATGGCTTCGGTCAACGAGCGGAACCCCACACCGCGCTTGGATAATGCCGTGATGGTTTCGATCAGGTGGGGCAGCGAGCGCCCGAGCCGGTCCAGCTTCCAAACGACCAGCACCTCGCCGTCCCGCACGTAGTCGAGTGCCGCTTGCAGGCCCTCGCGGTCCGCGCGAGCGCCGGAGGCATGGTCCTCGAACACCTTGCTGCATCCAGCCGCCGCCAGGGCGTCGAGCTGGAGCGACAGGTCCTGGTCCAAGGTGCTGACCCGCGCGTAGCCGACATTCGCCACAGCCGAACTGTCCGTTTCCTGTCCGACAACGAGTATGTCCGTTTTCTCGTGGCTATGCCAGAGTTGCCGGACACATCGGAGGTGGCCGGTCTTGGATCGTTTGACGGACAGGCATCTTGATCGAGCAGGAGCGGCTGCCGTGACGGATGCCGTCTCCTGGCCAGCATGATCGGCGCCATCCAGGACGGAGTCTGGGACCTGACCCTGACGGACCGTCCCCTGGTTGAGGCAAAGCGGTTGGCCACCCGGCTGCGTTTCGCGGTCATGCTGCTGTTCTTCCGTGCCCGAGGGCGGTTTCCGCGCGCAGCGGCTGAGGTGGACGGGGCCGCGGTATCGAAACTGGCGCGCAGCCTTGGGTTGCCGGAGCCGAGCCTTGCCGCACCGCTGATACCGGATGCCGCCGACCGCACCATGGAACGGCAGCGCGCCGAGATACGCGTCCTGCTCGGTTTCCGGGAAGCGGGCGTCGCCGATGCGGAGGCGCTTGGCGCCTGGCTGGGCGACCATGCTGTCGCCAAAACCCGCGACCCCGTTGAGCTTGCCGCAGGCGCCGAGGCCCGGTGCCGTGCGCTCCGCATCGAGCCACCCACCCCCGACCGCATCGCGCGAATCGTTCGCGCGGCGGTGCGCGCCTACGAGGACAAGCGCGTTGCGGCCGTCCATACCCGGCTGACGTCGGCCATGCGTGTGGGCCTGGATGCTTTGCTGCAGTCGATCGGACCTGAGAGCACCGCAGAGGCCGAGGACATGGGAGCGTCGGATGGACGAGCGGACGCCCCGCTGATCCACCTGCGCGCCGGTCCTGGCCGGGCCAGCGTCGCCAGCTTGCGTGACGAATTGGTCCGGCTTGATACCGTGCGCGGCCTGGGTCTGCCTGATGGCCTGTTTGCGGACTGGAGCCGCGCCGAGCTGGAAACGTGCCGGCAGCGTGTGGCCGTCGAGGCGCCCTACGAGCTGCGCCGGCATCCTGACGCTACCCGCCACGCCTGGCTCGCGGCCTACGCCTACATGCGCGGGCGCGCCGTAATCGACACGCTCGTCGACCTGCTGATCGAGACCGTCCACCACATCGGCGCCCGTGCCGAACACCGGGTGGAGCAGGATTTGCTCGACGACCTCAAACGGGTCGGCGGCAAGCAGGCCCTGCTGTACCGCATTGCCGACGCTGCCGTCGAACGCCCGGATGGCAGCGTGCGCGAGGTGCTCTATCCCGTCGTGGGCGAGCAGACGTTCCGCGATCTCGTGCGCGAAGCCAAGGCGACTGGCCCGACCTATCGCACCACCTTGCGCGCCACCATCCGCAGCTCCTACCGCGGCCACTACCGCCGCGCGGTGCTGGACCTGCTCGCGGCGCTGGACTTCCGCTCCAACAATGACGCGCACCGGCCGGTGATCCAGGCGCTCGACCTGGTGCGCCGCTACGTCGGCACCAGACTCCAGGCCTACCCCGCGGACGAGATTGTGCCGATCGATGGCGTCGTGCGCCCGCTCTGGCGCGACGCCGTGGTGGACCATGACCCGCAGGGGCGCCCGCGCGTGAACCGCATCACCTACGAGATTTGCGCTCTTGAGGCCTTGCGCGAAAAGCTCCGGTGCAAGGAGGTCTGGGTCGCCGGCGCCGACCGCTACCGTAACCCGGACGAGGATCTGCCGGCGGACTTCGAGGCGCGTCGCGACGAGCATTATGCCGCGCTCGGTCTCCCCCGCAGCGCCGAAGCCTTTATCGCCGGCTTGCAGGAAGACATGCGCACGGCACTGTCCCGGCTCGATCGGGACCTGCCGCGCAACCCCGACGTTCGCATCTCCCGCAAGGGTGGCGGCTGGATCCACCTCACGCCATTGCAGCCTAAGCCGCTGCCGGCGAACATCGACGCGCTCAAAACGGATGTCGCCGACGCATGGCCGCTGACGAGCCTGCTCGACATACTCAAGGAAACCGACCTGCGTGTCGGCTTCACCGACTACCTTCGCAGCTCTACGGCGTACGAAGCGCTGGACCGCACCGCCCTGCGGCCGCGCCTGCTACTGTGC
>JBBSIT010000389.1:0-5026 GCA_038231995.1 Acetobacterales bacterium
GCGCGTGATCCGTTCCACGGCGAGTGGAACTACACCCTTCACCCATCAAACACCGCGATCAAAGCGGTTAACTCCGGATGAGTCCTAAGTCGGCATAGCCCCGGTTTCCCGCGCCTTCCAACCAACTTCCCCGGCGCGCCATGCTGGTCACGCTCGACCTGGTGCGCGCGGCCGCCGCCCTGGTGGCGGCCTGGCTCTGGCCGGCAGGCGACCCGGAGGTGGTGCCGCACGTGCATCGTGGCCTGGCCCCGGGCCATCCGTATTTGGCTGGGGCGGGATCGGCCGCAGGCGGCTTTTCGGCGTGCCCATGCCTTCGTCATCGACCGGGAGCACGCACACTGGCCCGATGGACAGCAGCCGGTCGGGCACTCACCACGCCGAGAAACATTGAGACGGCCACATTATAGCAGTATCCATCCATCAACGCCTCGGGAGGTGAAACGTGCATCGTTCATGGCATCGAGGCGTCATCGCCATTCTCTCCGCGGCCGTCGCCTGGTGTGCCGTCGGAGGCGCCGGGACGCTGGCGGCAGCCGCGGAAACCCCGACGCGCGGCGGCACGGCCGTGATCGCCGTCGTCGCCGATCCCGGGCACTTCAATCCGGGGATCACCACCAGCTCCAACGTGCATGCGGTGGCGGACTCGATGTTCAACGGGCTGGTGGCACTCGACAGGGACCTCCGGCCGGTTCCCGATCTGGCCGCGAGCTGGACGGTCAGCGACGACAGCACCGTCTTCACCTTCACTCTTATGCCCGGCGTGCGCTGGCACGATGGCGCGAAGCTGACCTCGGCGGACGTCAAGTTCACGTTCGAGGAGGTGCTGTTCAAGTATCATGCGCGCACCAAGGCGGGCCTCGGCGCCATGGTCGAGAACATCGGGACACCGGACGACCAGACCGTCGTGTTCCGCCTCAAGAAACCCTATGGCGCGTTGCTCCAGGGCCTCGACGTCACCGAGGCGCCGATCCTGCCGAAGCATCTGTTCTCCAGCGGCGATCCGAACAACAATCCAGCCAACCTGAGACCGGTCGGCACCGGGCCGTTCCGGCTTGAGTCATACCGGGCGGGCGAAAGCACGACGCTGGTTCGCAACCCGGACTACTTCAAGCCCGGCCTGCCCTACCTCGATAAGGTGGTGATCCGGGTCATCCCGGACGACAACACCCGCCTGATCGCACTGACCGGTGGCGAGATCGACTACATCAACGGCGTCCCGGGCCCGGATATCGAGCGCCTGAGGAGCGGCGGCGGCATCACCCTCGTCGGCACCACGCGGGAGTCGGGCGGCAGCAACTGCATCATGACCGTGAGCTTCAACCTGGAGCGCCCCGCCACGGCCACGCTCGGCGTGCGGCAGGCGGTCGCCCATGCCGTCGATCGCGGGCAGATTCTGCGCCAGGTGATCTTCGGCCAGGGCCGGGTGGCCGAGGCGCCGATCTCGATCGGCATTCCCTGGGCCCATGCGCCGGGCACCCTCGCGCAATACGACTACGCGCCGGAGAAGGCGCGGGCGCTGCTGGATGCTGCAGGATACCGGCCAGGCCCGGACGGCACGCGGCTGGCGCTCGACATCACGCATTTCCCGACATTCACCAAGTACGGGGTGGTGATGCGGCAGAACCTGGCCCAGGTCGGCATCAAGCTGAACCTGCGTCCGCTGGATCGCGCAGCGTTCGTCGAGACGGTGTTCGCCAAGCGCGATTTCGACCTGAACCTGATCTCGTACTGCAACGGCCTGGACCCGGACCTCGGCGTGCGCCGCATGTATGTCTCGACGAATATCGGCAACATCGCCTTCTCGAACGCCGCCGCCTACCGCAACCCGCGCGTCGATGCGCTGTTCGCCGCCGCGAGTGCTACGGCCAAGCTGGACGAGCGGCAGGCTTTCTATCGAGAGATCGAGGACATCGTGGCGAAGGACCTGCCGTACTGGTGGCTGGTCGAGACCGATTTCACCTCCGCCTACCGCGACAATTTCCGGGGCTTCGCGCCCTGGACGGGGCAGTTGGCCGAGCGAGCCTGGATGAAACGATAGGCTGACCCGGCCCGGCGCTGAACCCATGCGGTATCTGCTCCGCCGGGTCCTGCAGCTCATACCGACCCTGTTCGGCATCGTCACGCTGACCTTCGCGCTCATCCACGCCGCACCGGGCGGACCGCTGGTCGCGCTGTCGGGCGAGTTCAGCACGGCCGAATACCAGAGAACGATCGAAGCCCTGTATGGCCTCGACCGGCCGTTGCTCGAGCAGTACCTGCTGTATGTCGGGCACGTGCTGACCGGCGATCTCGGGCAGTCCTACTTCTACAAGCAAGGCGTGCTGGCGGTGGTGCTCGACCGGCTGCCCGCGACGCTGCTGCTGGTGATCCCCGGGCTGGTCTTGTCCAGCCTGCTCGGGATCTGGCTCGGCCTGGTCACGCTTCGGCGGTCGGACCCGGCGGCCGGTCTCGGCATCGTGGCCGGTATGTCCGCCGCCTACGCCGTCCCGATGTTCTGGTCGGCGCAGCTCCTCATCCTCCTGTTCGCATACGGTCTCGGCTGGTTCCCCATCCAGGGAATGCGCAACGCGCGGCTGGAGGGTCAGGGTCTGGCGGCGGTCCTGGACCTGGCCCATCACCTCGTATTGCCGGTTATCGCCTTCTCGCTGCACGATCTGGCCCTGACCACGGTCGTGACGCGCTCCCGGGTGCGCGACGAGATGCAGCGGCCCTACTTCCTGACAGCCCTGGCGAAGGGCCTCGACGAGCCCACGGCACGCCGCAGGCACGCCCTGCGCAACGCCTTGCTGCCGATCGTCACCTTGATCGGCGGCCGGATCGGCTACCTTCTTGCCGGCGCAGTATTGGTGGAAACGGTGTTCGGCTGGCCCGGCCTCGGCCGGCTGGTCGTCTCGGCATCGCTCAACCGCGACTATCCCCTCCTGCTCGGATTGTTCCTGTGCATCAGCGCCATGACGCTGATCGCGAACCTGCTGACCGATCTCCTTTACCCGTTGATCGACCCACGTATCCGCCAGGGCGAGCATGCGGCTGCGTGACGCCATGCGCGGCAGCGCCGAAGCCGGGATCATTCTGGCTTCCAGCGGCGAACCCCATCCCTGGAGCGGAGCGGGACGGGATCGGGCATTGTGGCTGGGCGCGATCCTCCTCAGCCCCGCCGTTCTGTCCGCGCTGCTCGGCCCGGTGATCGCGCTGGGCGACCCGTTCGCCGGCGTCGCCCCGCCGTTCTTGACCCCATCGTACGCGCATCCGTTCGGGACGGATGACCTTGGCCGGGACGTCATGTCGGCGGTGATCCATGGCGCCCGCACGTCACTGCTGACGGGAGGCGTCGTTGCCGTGCTTGCGTTGGCGGCCGGCGTGGCCGTCGGGTGTTCCGCCGGGTTCAGCCGGCCCTGGATCGACGACGCCTTGATGCGGGTGACCGAGTTCTTCCAGGTGGTTCCCCGCTTCTTCCTCGCGATCCTCGTCGTGGCGCTGTTCGGCAACAGCCTGGCGAATCTCATCGCCGTCCTCGCACTCACGTCCTGGGGCGGACTGGCGCGGGTCGCCCGCGCCGAGGTCCTCTCGCTGCGCGAACGCGACTGCGTCGTGGCAGCCCGCGCCATGGGCGCCCATCCCGTCCGCGTCACCCTCCGCCACATCGTTCCGCATGCCCTCGCCTCGGTGCTGCCCTTGACCGCGCTGGTCGCGAGCGGCGCCATCCTGACCGAGGCCGGCATGAGCTATCTCGGGCTGGGCGATCCGAACCTGATGAGCTGGGGCTATCTGCTCAATAATGCCCAGAGATTCCTGTTCCGCGCCTGGTGGCTGTCGGTGTTCCCGGGATTGGCGATCGTCGTCACCGTGCTCGGCCTGGCATTGGTGCTTGACCGGTCGAAGTAGCCGTCAGCAGATTCGCGGCAGTTGCTCGCCGATCAGCATGTCCACGATCCGCGTGCCGCCGAAAGCGGTGTTCATGGCGACGGTTCCCGGCCGGTCCGCCGTGACCACGCCGATGATCGCGGCGGCCACGCCGGAGGGGTGTCCCTGCATCGCGCGCAGCGCCTCGTCCGCCTGTTCCTCGGGCACGAACGCCACGAGGACGCCCTCGTTCGCCAGATAGAGGGGATCGAGGCCGAGGATCTCGCAGAAGCCCTGGACGTCGCTCCGCATCGGCAGCGTCGTTTCGTCCAGCAGGATGCCGACGCCGGCAGCCACCGCCATCTCGTTCAGCACCGCGGCGATCCCGCCTCTCGTAGCGTCGCGCAATGCGTGCGTGGATGGCGCTGCGGCGAGCAAGGCGGCGATCAGGGCGTTGAGCGGCTGGCAATCGCTCTCGATGTCGGTCTCCAGCTCGATATCCCCGCGTGCGGCGAGGATCGCCGCGCCGTGCTCGCCCAGGCGGCCGTTCACCAGGACCCGATCGCCGGGCCGCATCGCGCGCGCCGACAGCTCCACGCCCGGCGGGATGACGCCGATGCCCGAGGTCGTGATGAATAGCTTGTCGGCGCTGCCGCGGCCGACCACTTTCGTATCGCCCGTAACGATCGCCACCCCGGCCGCATCCGCCGCATCGCGCATTGAGACCGCGATCTGCCGCAAGGCGTCCACGCTGAACCCCTCCTCGATGATGAAGGCGGCGGATAGCCAGAGCGGCTTCGCGCCGCCGACGGCCAGGTCGTTGACGGTTCCGCAGACGGCGAGCTTGCCGATATCGCCGCCGGGAAAGACGATGGGATCGACGACGTAGGAATCTGTGGTGAAGGCGAGCCGTCCGCCATCCGCCACCAGCGCCGCCACATCGAGCCGCGCCTGATCCTCCATCTCGCCCATGGCCGGGTTGTCGAAGGTGGCGACGAAGACGTCGTCGATCAGGTCGCGCATCGCCTTGCCGCCCCCGCCGTGGGCGAGCGTCACCGTCTTCGCCCTCAGCCGCCCGGACCGGCGGAACGGCAGCGGCTGCGTCAGGCCGGTTCCGCTTCGCGGGCTCGGGCGCCGGCATACTGGTGATAGGCGGCGCAGGCGCCCTCCGAGGAGACCATCA
>JBBSIT010000390.1:0-5013 GCA_038231995.1 Acetobacterales bacterium
AGTTTGAAAACCATGGTCCTGTCCGCCTCTGGCCAGAGAAGGTGACTGCGATGCCGTGCCCCTGATCACAGGGGCGGGACTATGATTTCCAAACTGGACGGGGTTTAGCTGCGCTCTACGGCACCGGCATCCGACCGGGGGACGCCTTCTTCTGCCCTTCCTCACCCGCCTGGGGACACGGGCTCGCCCATGGCACGCTCGCGCCCCTCGCGATGGGCGTGACTACGGGAACCTATGCCGGGAAGTTCGACCCAGTGCGGCTGATGCGCGCTCTGCAAGATTACGGGATCACCAACATTTCGGCTGCGTCAACGCATTACCGCATGATGCGCACCAGCGGCCGGGCCGATGAGTTCCGTTTCGCACTCTGCAAGCTGTCCTATACGGGCGAGCCCATCGACGGGGAAACGCTCCGCTTCATCGCCGAGACCTTCGGCGTGCCCGCCTGCAGCATGTATGGCACGACCGAGGTCGGCGTCGTGCTGGTGAACTATCCGGGTGCGGGTGATTTCCTGGTCAAGCCGGGATCGCTCGGTAAGCCGGTGCCCGGCCTACGGGTCGAGGTGCAGGCGCCCGACGGGCGTCCTACTGCGCCGGGGGAGATCGGCGAGATCAAGGTCCGCCGGCGCGGCGAATGGGTGCCCACCAAGGATCTCGGCCGTGTGGACGAAGACGGCTACTTCCACCATGCCGGCCGCGCTGACGACGTCATCATCTCCGCGGGCTGGACCATGAGCGCGGTGGAGATCGAGGACGTCCTGCTGAAGCATCCCGACGTGCAGGAGGCCGCGGCGGTCGGCGTGCCGGACACGGTGCGTGGCCAGGTCGTGAAGGCCTTCGTCGTCAGCCCGCGCGGCGCAGACGAGGCCTTCGCCCGAGAGCTGCAGGATTTCACCCGCGAGCGGCTGAGCCAGCACGAGTATCCGCGCCAGGTCGCCTTCGTCGCGGAGCTGCCCAAGACGCCTGCCGGCAAGATCAACCGCAAGGCCATCCGCGATGCCGAGGCCGCACGCGGCCGCGTCACCGCCTGAGTCCCGAAGAAAACGAGGAAGGAACAGTCATGTCCGCCACCACCCTGGAGCAGTCGGGCACCCGGCTCTTCCCGAAGATCACCACGGAGGCGCTGGACGACTTGCGCGGGCGCATCGGCAAGCCCATCGAGAACACCGCCGAGCCCTGGTGCTACGAGGCCACAAGGGACAACATCCGCCACTACGCGCATGGGATCGGCGACGACAACCCGCTCTGGTGCGACCCCGCCTATGCAATCCGCAGCTCGCTGGGCGGGATCGTCGCGCTGCCGAGCTTCCTGTTCACCACCAGCCGGATCATCTCGGGCTATGTCGGCGGCCTGCCGGGCGTGCATGCCATGTGGTCGGGCGCGGACTGGCGCTGGCACCGCTGGGTCCGGCGGAACGAGGAGATCCGGACCGAAGCCTGGCTGTCCGACCTGGTCGAGCACGAGACCAGCTTTGCGGGCCGCGCGATCCGGCAGGTTTACCACGTCAACTTCTATGGGGACGGTGGCGACCTCGTCGCGGAAGCGGAGAGCTGGTGCTTCCGCACGGACCGGGACGCCGCGCGCGAGCAGGGCACGAAGTACACCGAGGTGAAGGCCAAGCTCCCGCGCCGATACACGGATGAGGAGCTGGACCGGGTCTACCGGCTCTACGAGGCCGAGGAGGTGCGCGGCGCCATTCCCCGCTACTGGGAGGATGTCGCGGTCGGGGAGGCGCTGCCGACCATGGCGAAGGGGCCGATGACGGTCACAGGCTTCATTGCCTATGCGCAGGGCTGGGGCGGCCTCTACATCCGCGCCAACAAGCTTGCCTGGCGTCAGATCCGCAACCATCCGGGCTTGGGGATCAAGAACCGCTTCGGCATCCCCGACTGCCCGGAGCGGGTGCATTGGGAGCCGGAGATGGCGCTGATGGTCGGCGCGCCGGGCGCCTATGACTACGGCCCCGAGCGCTGCTCCTGGCTGACACACCACATGACCAACTGGATGGGCGATGACGGCTTCCTCGTCCGCGCCACGAGCAAGCTGCGGCGGCACAATCCGGAGGGCGACCTGCTCTTCATTGATGGCAAGGTGACGGCCAAGCGTGTGGAGGGCGGCAAGCATCTGGTGGACATCGAGCAGCAGGCCGTGAACCAGGATGGCGAGCTGTCTGTCCTTGGCAGTGGTACCGTAGCTTTGCCCGCTCGGGCGGGATGACGATCCGGGGCGGACATGCCGCCCCGATCAGGGCCTATAATCAACGAAAATCGGGGGAATTCGTCATGTATAGGAGGACCATGCTGGCCGGTCTAGTGGCGTCCGTCGGCCTCGCGCCGGCGGCACGGGCCCAAGCCTACCCAAGCAGGCCGGTCCGGATCGTGGTGCCCTATGCCCCAGGCCAGGGTTCCGACCTCTTCGCGCGGCGCTTCGCGGAGAACTTCCAGAGGCAGCTTGGCCAGCCCTTTATCGTGGAGAACCGACCGGGAGCCGGGGGCAACATCGGTTCGGCCGCCGCGGCACGGGCGGAACCGGACGGATATACGCTGCTTTGGGGCACGAACGGCACCCATGCGGCGAACGAGTTCATGTATGCGTCGCTTGGCTTCGATCCGGTGCGGGATTTTCAGCCGGTCGCCGGCATCCTCCGCTTAGGCATGGTGCTGACCGTCGCCAAGGATGGCGGGACGCGCTCGTTGGCCGATTTCATCGCTATGGCCCGTGCCCGACCGGGCCGAGTGTTCGTGGGGCTGCCCAGCACCACGGCGCGCGCGGTGCTGCAGTTGCTGCAGGACCGGACCGGGGCGGACATGGTGCCGGCGCCCTACTCAGGCAGCGGCCAGACCCTCACCGGCCTGCTGCGTGGCGATGTGCAGGCCTCGATCGACACGGTCACAGCCGTGCTTGGCTCAGTGCGCTCGGGCCAAACGGTGCCGCTCGCCATTTCCCTTGGCAAGCACTCGGAATCCTTGCCGGACCTGCCGACGCTGCGCGAGGCGGGAGTCGATATGGAGCTGGAAGCGTGGAACGCCCTCTACGCGCCACGGGGCACTCCGGCCAGCGTGGTCCAGAGATTGAACGGCGCGGCCAACGCGGCGCTCGCCGACGCCGACATCCAGGCTGTCCTCGTGCGTGACGGCGCCGATCCCATGGGTGGCACACCCGAGGATCTAAGTGCCCTCATGCGCCGGGATCGCGCCATATGGGAGCCGATGGTCCGCAGCCTCGGCCTGACTGCGCAGTAGCGTGCAGTGGGCCGCAAAGCCACCGAGGAAGGGTCGGGCATGGATCACAGGATGCCGACAGGGCCAACCGTGCCGGATGCGATGACGGACTCCGACAGCGCAGACGCCGGTGCGACGTGCTGGAAGGGGCCGCTCGCCGGCCTGCGCGTCGTCGACCTGACGCGCGTCCTGGCCGGCCCGCTTGCCACCCAGTTCCTGGGCGATCTCGGGGCCGAGATCCTGAAGGTGGAGCCGCCCGGCAAGGGCGATGAGACGCGCGGCTTCGCGCCTTTCATCGGCGGGGAAAGCCACTACTTCCTGGGTCTCAACCGCGGCAAGCGCAGCCTCGTCATCGATCTGCGCAAGCCCGAGGGAGCCGATCTCCTCCGTCAACTTGTGGGCACGGCGGATATCCTGATCGAGAATTTCCGCCCCGGCGTGATGGACCGGCTGGGGCTCGGCCCTGACACGCTGCTGGCGCTGAACCCGCGGCTGATCTATTGCGCGATCAGCGGTTTCGGCATGACCGGCCCGCTGAGCGACAAGCCGTCCTTCGACATCGTGACCCAGGCGCTGACGGGCGTGCTGAGCGTCAACGGGGAACAAGGGGGCTCCCCCGTGAAGCTCGGGCTTCCGATCGGCGACATGTCCGGCGGGATCTTCGGCGCGATCGCGCTCCTCTCAGCCCTCCACGAGCGGACGGTGACCGGATGCGGCCGGCTGATCGACGTCAGCCTCTACGACGGCACGATGTCGCTGCTGGGCTACTTCGCCCAGCTGGCCTTCCTGACCGGCCGGGACCCGGAGCCGATGGGCTCCGCGCATCCGAGCGTCGTGCCCTACGGGAACTTCCCGGCGCGCGACGGCGCGATCATCATCGCCTGTCTGGCCGATCGGTTCTGGCCCAAGCTGTGCAAGGCGCTTGACTGCCCGGAGCTCGGGGAGGACCCCGGCCTCGCGACCATGGCCGCGCGGCGCGCGCGCCCCGGGGGGTTCGAGCCGCGGATCGCGGTGATCACCGCCACGCGCAGCGTCGCTGAGTGGCAGCGCCTGCTCGAGGAGCACGACGTCCCGCACGCGCCGGTCCTGGGCGTCACCGCCGCGCTCTCTCATCCGCATGCGGCGATGCGCGAGATGGTCGTGACGACCGAGCATCCGGCAGCGGGCACGCTGCGCATGCTTGGCCGCCCCGTGAAGTTCCCCGGCGCGCTGCAGGTGCCGTTGGAACCGCCGCCGACGCTCGGGCAGCACACGGCCGAGGTACTCCGCCGCACCCTCGACCTATCCGAGGAGCGGATCAACGAGCTGCGGTGCCTCGGCGTCATCGACAGGGTCGGCGGCGCCAGCTCGCAGGAGCCGGCAACTTGAGAACAACGCCTTCCTGACGCGGCCGCCGGGCGGCGGCAACGACCGCCACCCGACGGATTGGCCGCCGCGCGACGCCACGCATCGCGTTGCCGCCGGATCGCACCGCCCCCGAAGCTGAAGAGGCCCGCCCAACACTTTGTTGCACGGATCCGGCCGGTGGCGCCCGGAGCCCGGTCGGGGTAGCAGGGCGGTCCTCCTCCCGACCCCCGGATGTCCGCCTTGCCTTTCAAGCTGCACCGAGACCGCCGCCGCCACATCCCGGAGCAGAAGCGCAAGGTCGTGAATTGGTGCGAGTACGACGAGAGCCTGCGCCGGCGCGGCAGCTTGACGGTGTGGGTCTCGGACGAAGCGATCGAGGCGTGGAAGGCCGCACCGCGCACGAGCCGGGGCGGGCAGCCCGAGTATTCCGCCTTGGCGATCCTG
>JBBSIT010000391.1:0-4980 GCA_038231995.1 Acetobacterales bacterium
CGCAGCAGGCGGTGGAGGACGCGGGCGCTCTGGCCGCACCGCGCGGGGGCCGCGGCGGGCAAGGGCTGTATCACCGCTACAACGCCGCCCTGAAGCGCGCGCTGGCCAACAAGTCCCGCGCGGAGATGACCTTGTCCGAGCTGGAGGCGGCCGTGGGCTGGCTGGAGCGCAACCGGCTTGCCGACCACCTGCACCTGCTCGACGGCGATGCCCGCTACGCCTGGACCGCGCGGCAACGGGGCGAGTGGCGTCCGCCCGTGGGACGGACGGACCGGCGGGAGCGCGATGCCCGGAGCATGGCCCAGTAATCTTGCGTCTGTGCGGACGGGCCATCTGCAGGGAAGGAGGCGCTTGCAGCAGCGTACGGCAACCTGGACGCGCGGAGTGGCTCGACCGAACCGGCGCGTCCCGCTTCAACCCCAGGACGTCCCGCTTCGAGCCCGAATCCCGCTTCGTCCCGCTTCGCGTCCCGCTTCGCGAGCCCTGCCCCGCGTCCCGCTTGCGTGTCAGGTTTATGGGCGATTTCCAGGCCCCCAAGCCTCTCCCACAACCCATAGGCCTCCTCAGCAACTCCCCTTTCCCTGCCGTGTGAAGCGGGACGGAATGCGTGCCCTTGGCGGCACGGTTGGCCGCCTCCCAGCAGCGCACGATGCCTACCACCGAGTTGCGGTCCACGATGCCCAGCGCGGGCAGGCCGAGCAGGGCGGCGGCGGCGACCAGTTCCTCCGGGCGCGACGCCCCGCGCAGGAAGGAGTAGTTCGTCGTGACCTGCAGCTCGGCGTAGCAGGCCGCCTCCGTCATGGCTCGTCCGGCTTGGGCGCGGATGGGTGGCCGTGATGGCAGGTCGTCGGCGCGGCGGCGGGCGGCTCCACGACCACTTTGAGGCCGGAGCGCCGCATGTGCTCGGCCAGGTGCTCGGCCGTGATCCGCGCCATGAGGCTGCTGGCTTGGGGAAACGGTCGGCGCCCATTGAAGCGCAGCGCGAAGGAGAGCGCCTCCACGACCTCCTCCTTCGTGGTGGGACGCGAGCGCGGCCTCGGTTCCTCGGTCATGCAGGTTCCTTTCTGATTTGGGTGGAAGCAGCGGCGCGGGCCATCAGAACAGGCCGTGTAGGAACCAGCTCAGGTTGCCAGTCGCCGGGTCGGCGCCGTCACCGCGACGGAACAGCCAGTAGCGGCAGCCCGTCTCGTCCTCCACGGCCCAGTAATCGCGCACCGCCCGACGCTCGCCGTCGCGCTTCCACCACTCGCCGAACACCCGCTCGGGTCCGTCCGAGCGCTGCACCCGGTGCTGCATCCCGCGCCAGGTAAAGCGCACCGGCGGCCGGTCGGGCAGCACGGCGATCGCAACCACTTCCTGCGGCGGCGAGAACAGGCGCACGGGCCGGGGCAAGCTGGTGGGCCAACTCACGGCAAGCGCCGGTGAGAGCGCCGGCACGCGCCGCACGCTGCGCTCCGGCACATCACTCTCCACCGGTGCCGCGCGATACACCCGCTCGGCACCGAGGCGGTTCACCAGACGGTCTACCAGGGGTGCAAGGCCAGCGGTCGCCGCCCCTGCCGCCGGGCTGCCGGTGAGAGAGGAAGCGCCGTCCTGCGCGTAGACGAGCGGCTCGGCAAGCGACACGACCAGGCGCATGGCTTCCACGCCCAGGCCGGGGTCCACCGTCTCGATCTGCTCATCCAGCAGACGGCCGAGATGGCGCGCATCACGCGACGGCCGGGCCGTGCCGACCTGCACGGACTGCACGGTGTCGTCCACCCGCTCGAACAGCAGGTCGAGTTGCCGCGCCCCCTGCCCGGCCCGCTCCAGCGCAGTGCACACCGCTTCCGTCAGGCGCCCGAACACCGCCGCGAATGCCTCGGCGGTCAGCAGCGGTTCGACGAACGCCAACCGGCGCGTAATCGTCTCTGGCGGCAGCACTGGGACGATCGCTTCGGCAACCTGCCCCAGCGCCTGATCAAGACGACGCAACAGGCACACGCCGAAGCGCCGGGCCAGGGGCGCGCGGGGTGCCGACACGAGCTGGCCCACCCGGTCGAGCCCGAGGCGGTGCAGCCCTGTCACCATCTCCGCTTCGAGCCGCAGCGCCGCGATGGGCAGCAGGGCGAGCGCGTCCGCCTGGCCACTAAGCGGGACCACGCTGACCGCGATACCCCCGTATCGCGCGACGGCGTGCGCCGCCCCAGGCGTGTCGGCGATGGCCGCCCGGGCAGCCACGCCCTTATCTTCTAGTCGGGCGACCACATCCTCCAACAATGCCTGCTCGCCCCCGTGCAGGTGCGCGCAGCCCGTGACATCGATCCACACGCCATCCGGTGGGTCGGCCGAGGTCAGGGGCGCGTAGCGCAGGCACCAGGCCGCGAGCCTTGCTAGTGCAGCCGCGTCCCCGTCCGGGTCGGCTTCCACGACCGCCAGGTCCGGCAGCATGGCTTGCGCGTGCGCGAGCGGCAGGCCGGGGCGCAGGCCGAGCGTTCGGGCGGCCCGGTCCGCCGAGGCGATCACGCAACGGCGCCCGTCATGGGTGGCCGTCACCAGGGGGCTATCCAGCAACGGCATGCCGAGACCATGCCGGCGCAGCCTGTCCGTCGCCCAAGTCGGCAGCCACACCGAGACGACCCTGCGCATCGCACGCCTCCACGGTCCATGTTCGAGGTTCGGCGCCGCGGCAGCGCACGAGGTCCAGCCGCCAGCGCGCGCGCCCACCACCGGGCGTGTCGGGCGCGTGCGGCAACGGGGGCGGCGACGGCAGGGCGGCGACGCGCCAGCGCGTGGCGGCCGCACTCGGCTCGGAGAGGGCCGGGTCGTCGTGCGTGCGTCTGCGGCGCAGGACAAGGGCGAGACTGCCCGTGGCCTCGGCGGCGAGCTGCAGGCGACGCGAGGCGGTGAGCGAGAGGCGCCCGTCCAACTCGCCCACGACGCCGGCCAGCCCGGGATGGCGCAGGCCCTCCTCCATCACCAGCAGCACGGCTGCCGGACGGCCCGCCTCGGCGTAGAGCACGCGGTCGGGATGCAGGCCCGCACCCGCCAAGGCTGGGGCGAACAGGTCGTGGCGCGCGAGCACCCACAGCACCGTGCCGGTGCCACGCGCCAGCACGCCGGCGGCGAACAGGGCGGCGGCCGCGCCGTGCTCCGTGTCGGGACCGGCGCCGGCCACCTCGTGCAGCATGCCGAGTGCGAGGCCACCGCCGGGGAGATGCTCGTCGAGCGCCGCGTGTCCGAAGGCGATGGCGGCCCGGTCCTGCCGGGGACAGGAGCCGCGCTCGATGCGCTCGATGCTGGAGCGGACCGCCTCGATCAGCCCTGCCCGCGTCTGCCGCGCCCTCGTCAAGCCGGTGTTCTCCTTGCCACGCCGCACAAGGACAAGAACATATGCAGAACATAGTTGCCGCGGGAAGTGGGAAACCGCTCTCAGACACAACCCCGGCGCGGGTCTATAGTCCTTTCAGGCGATTATGCATGGCCCTGGATCAACCTCACCGGCCCGGAGCGATGGTCGGTCCTGGCGCCCTCGCGCCGACTCGGGGCGCCTCGGCCCTACTCGGGCTCGGGCACGGTGCCGAACGCGGCCAGATACTCAGGCTCGCCGTAGTCGCCCGCCTCCTCGTCGGCCAGCACGCGCACGACGTGGGCGCCCGCGACCAGACCGGCGGCGATGGCCTTCTCGGCACGCCGCATCGCCTCGTCCGCGTTGCGGCACGGCACCGGCTTGCCCGGCACCAGGTTGCCCCGCTTACCGAACTTATAAAGCTGGAAGAGAATGCGCTCGCTCGCGGCCATGTAGATGTCCATCCCTATGTGCTGGCTGGCTGTCCGCAGATGACTGCGCTGCTGCCTGCTGGCACGTCTTCGTCCCAATGACCACCACGCCACCCGCTTGCGCGCCCGGCACGGCCGGAAGACAGGCCTCTGGACGAAGGTCACCGATACGGGTGGAACATAGTCATGACCGCGTAGCAGCCGCATTCTTATCAGGTGGAGTGGCCCCGCCGTACGCGCGCCTACGAGTATGGCGTGTATTCCGACCAGGTGCTGCAGAACTACTTCTTCCCGGGTATGACGGTCCTGACGGGCCTGTCGGCCGCCTGACGCACGCCTACACAAAGTGGACCCGAAGGGACGGGCCCAGGCCGGGTCCACTCTGTGTCATCAGCGTCCGGCTCCAGGAGTGACTCCCTTCTCCGTTGCGCGAATGATGGCCACCGCGCCATATCTGCTGAGCCGAAACAAGGGATCAGGCGTGATCGATCCGGCGACGATCATGGGTGGGTTGGTGGCGTATTTCGCTGCGCACTGGATGGACAACGTCATCGCTGCCGAGATCAACAACCTCGGCCACCATGTCGTCCGCCGGACGTTTCACGCCATCAATGGCGACACGGACGAACGGGCCAACCACGACATTGCCCGCACCGTGCGGCTGGCGCAGATCGCGGCGCTGGAGATGGTGCTGGACGGCTACGCGCGCCTGAATGCCGGCGCTTGGGCGCACAATAGCAGCGCCCCCGCTGCGTTCCTGGACGCCGCTGCCTTGTTCTGCCGCGAGCAGCGGCGGCTCGCAAAGTCCAATCCCGCTGCGCTCGCCATAGCCGCGCTAGAGCCGCTGCAAGCCACAGTCGACGGGGCGCTGGCACCAGCGGTGGAAGGCAGCCCAGCGCGCGCCTACGCGGACGCGGTTGGCGACTTGGCCGAGCAAGCGGTGTTGGACGAGTTGCGCCAGTACATGAGCGTCGCCGTTCCTGCGGATTTCGACGGCTATTTGAAGCATGGCGCGAAAGGAGATCATCCGCGCTTCCTGGCTGGGTTCGCCGACGAGATCCGCGAGGCAGTTAAGAGCAATCCGCGTAACCGGGGCAAAAGTCCGGGCACGCAGGTGCAGCAGAACAAAGGTCGGAGTTGGCGTCCCACTCTACAGGTCTGAGTTTGCATTCTATTTTTGGTTCGGAAAGCGGTACAGATCGGCTGCCGTTCCGTCTTTGC
>JBBSIT010000392.1:0-4973 GCA_038231995.1 Acetobacterales bacterium
AACAGGTTGCGGACCGGCGCGATCGGCTCGACAGTGTTGGTCAGGTAGACCTGGAAGCGCTCCCCCTCCCCGAGCGGATGGCCCAACTCCCGCAGATAGCTGGCCAGCTTGAGATGCGCGATCGTGTAGGGCGCCACGAGATACTCGAAGCCAAAGATGTTCCGCAGCATGTGCTCGCGCACGATGAGCGGGGCCTTGCCGGCCGCCGGGCCGCCGATCTCCTCGAAGATGCGCTCCAGCACCTCGACGAGGAACGTGCCGGTGCCGGCGGCGAAATCGAGCACGGTGACGCGCTTGCGGTCGGCCAGGCCGTCGGCGATGCCGAACACCTCCTTCAGCGTGTCGTGCACGGCGCGGACGATGAAGTTCACGATCGGCGGCGGGGTGTAGTACACGCCGCGGCCCTTGCGCGTCCCGGCGTCGTATCGCGCGAGGAAGTCCTCGTAGAAGTAGATGAAGGGGTCGCGCGAGAACAGCCGCCACTCCTCCTCGCTCCGCGCGCTCGACCCGCGCGTCGCCCGGCGGTTGCGGAACGCAAGGTCCTCGTGGATCGCCGGCAAGGCGAGGCCGTTGATGACCGAAAGGACCTCGCTCACCACCCACTTGAAGGCGGCATACTCGGCGCGATCGACCTCAGGCAAGAAATCGACCAGCTCGCGCAACAGGGGGACCGAGGCGGGGATATGGAGGTGCGCGTTCTCCAGCGTGACCGAGGCATCGCCCGCGTTGAGCTTGGCCAGGAACAGCCCATAGACGAGCGTCTGCGCGAAGGCGTCGGCGAACTCGGGGGTCGTGAGGTCGTGGCTGACCTGCGCCCGGAACGCTTCGTAGAGGCCGAGCAGCCTGCCGCCACGCTTCGATTCAGTCTGGGCAACAAGCGTGGCCGCGAGGCCGTCGCGAAGGAGCTGCGCGCGCACCGCCAAGGCTTCCGCGAGGTCGCGCGCCCGGCCGATGCCGACGGGCGACGCCGACAGAAACCGCTTCAGCAGCGCCTCGACCTCGGCCGCGCGCTCGGGGCGCACCGGGTGCGGCTTGCCTTCCAGCAGCGACGGGGAGCCGAGCGACGCCTCGACGGTCTCGGTCGGCGTGACGAGGACGAAGCGCAGGTAATCTGTGACGAGGAGGTTCGGGGTCAGCTTCCGGTACTTGATGATCTGCGGGTCGCGGCGGATCAGCTTGTCGAGATCGTGCCCGACGCTCTTGTTCTCGACGTAGCCGAGGATGCCGGCGGCCTGCACCAGCTTGTAGTCGGGCGCGCCCTCGGCGACGCGCTTGGGCTCGTGGACGACAACGACGCCAGCAGGGCCGAACGCCGCGATCGCAGCCTCCAGCAGAGATTGGAGCGCAGCGCGACCTGTCATCTCGGTCTGCTGATCGAGAGGCGTGCGGCGGAGGGCGGCGAGATAGGTGTCCAGCATGGCGCGAGCGTAACCGCGCCCGCCTTCCGGCGTAAGTGTTCTACTCGCGTGCGGATGCCGGGTTGAGATGGATTGCCCGCGAGAGGCTTTACCGGAATGAAGCGGGAGCGGCCAAGAGAGTGCGTACGATGATAAGGCGCCCATGCTGAACCCCGCCTCCCCCCTCGCCCGGCTGCTGACCGCGCCGATCCGCCCCGGCGTCGTGCGCTGGATCGGCCTGCGGCCCGGCCGGCGGGAGCCGATGCTGCCGGTGACGGCGGCCGTGCTCGACCCGACCGAGGGCCTTATCGGCGACCGCTACCGCAGCAGCACGAACCGCGCGCGGCAGGTGACGCTCATCCAGGCCGAGCATCTCGCCGCCATTGCCAGCCATCTCGGCCTCGACGGCATCGAGCCGGAACTGCTGCGCCGCAACGTCGTCGTCTCCGGCATCAATCTGCTTGCGCTGAAAGACGGCCGGTTCCGCCTGGGCGCCGCGGTCCTGGAAGCCACCGGCGAGTGCCATCCCTGCTCCCGCATGGAGGAGCTGCTTGGCATCGGCGGCTACAACGCCGTCCGTGGGCATGGCGGCATCACCGCGCGGGTCGTCGCCGCGGGCGAGATCCGCGTTGGCGACGCGATCTCACGCGTCGGCGTCTGAGGACGCCCGCC
Source organism: Acetobacterales bacterium (assembly GCA_038231995.1). Lineage (GTDB taxonomy): Bacteria > Pseudomonadota > Alphaproteobacteria > Acetobacterales > Acetobacteraceae > JBBSIT01. The sequence continues at coordinate 2,070 of JBBSIT010000392.1, forward strand.
GCCGGAGCGTCTGCTCCCGCACGAAGATGAACAGGCCCGCTCCGATGATGACCGCGGCGCCCAGCAGGGTGAGTGGACCGACCACATCCCCGAAGAACAGCCAGCCGAACAGCAATCCCCAGAGAATGAGGGTGTACTGATAGGGCACGACCACGGCGGCCGGCGCCAGGCGCAGCGCCCGGTTCACGCACAGGTTGCCGGCCAGCGAGCCGACGCCGAGGAACAGCATCAGCGCGAGGTCCGCCGGGCCGACGGGCGCCCAGCCCCGCACCAGCACCAGGACGCCGCCGAACACCAGCGCCGCCACGAGCTGCGCGGTCATCAGCACGACGCCCGGCGTCCCCGCCAGCGTGCGCGTCGCCACCATGAAGCAGGCGTAGAGGAAGCTGCCGACCAGGGCGCAGCCGGCCGCCAGCGACAGCGAACCCGGCGACGGATGCAGCGCCAGCACGACGCCCGCGAACCCCACGCCGACCGCCGTCCAGCGCCGCCAGCCCACGCGCTCGCCGAGCAGCAGCGCGGACAGCGCCGTGACGTAGATCGGCCCGGCCATGTAGTAGGTCATCACCTCGGCGAGCGGCAGGGCGGTCAGCGCCCAGAAGAAGAGCGAAGCCTCCAGGACCGAGAGGATCGCCCGGAGCGCCTGCAAGCCGGGCCTCGGCGTGTGCACGAACGCGAACACGCCGGCCCGCCAGAGGAAGGGCGCCAGGACGCACAGCCCGGAGATGCTGCGCACGAGCATGAGCTGGCCCACGGCGTAGGTGCCCACGAGCCACTTGCCGAGGGTGTCGTTGACGGCGAACAGCAGGACGCCGAGCAGCATCATCGTTATGCCGCGCGCCGCGGCGCCACGCTGAAGGAGATCGGGAAAGGGAGACATGGCGGCCACAATGCACCAGGACGGGATTCGCCGGCACTCGCCGGGCGCTTGACAGCCCAGCGCCCGCCGCGCGTTCATCGCGGCTCCAACCGTCCTGTGGGAGCGGAAATTGCGCCTGTTCGCGGCTACCATAGCCACCGAGACCAACACGTTCTCGCCGTTGCCGACCTCGCTCGCGGCCTACCGGGAAGGCGTGTTCCTCCGCCCCGGCGAGCATCCGGACGAGACGCCGCTGATGTGCACCGCCCCGCTCTGGGTCGCGCGCCGCTGGGCCGCCGCGGATGGGTTCACCCTGATTGAGGGCAGCTGCTTCGCCGCCAGTCCGGCCGGCACCACCAACCGCGCGGACTACGAGACGATGCGCGACGAGGTGCTCGCCCAGCTAGAGGCGGCGCTGCCGGTGGACGGGGTGCTGCTCGGCCTGCACGGCGCCATGGTCGCGCACGGCTACGATGACGTGGAGGGCGACATCATCGAGCGCGCGCGCGCGCTCGTCGGCCCCGCCTGCGTGATCGGCGTCGAGCTCGACCCGCACTGCCACCTGACCGTGAAGCGCGTGTCCCTGTCCGACATCATCGTGCTCTACAAGGAGTTCCCGCACACCGACGTGGTGGAGCGCGCCGAGGACCTGCTGGACCTTGTGCTGCGGACCCTACGGCGGGAGATCAGGCCGGTGATGTCGCTCTATGACTGCCGGCAGATCGGCTCCTATCCCACCACCTTGCCGCTGATGCGCGGCTTCGTGGACCGCGCCAAGGCGATGGAGGGGCGGGACGGCGTCCTCTCCGTCTCGATCGGCCACTGCTTCCCCTATGCCGACGTACCGGAGATGACCGGGCGCATCCTGGTCGTCACCGATGGCGACAAGGCGGAAGCCGACCGCCTGGCGACCGAGATCGGCCAGGAGTTCGTGGGCATGCGCGGCCGCACCGCGCCCGACTACCTCGACGCCGACGCCGCCATCAGCACGGCGCTTGCGGCCAACGGGCACCCCGTCGTTATCGCCGACCCGGCGGACAACGCCGGCGGCGGGGCGCCGAGCGACAACACTACCCTCCTGCGCCGGCTGATCGAGCGTGGGGTGGAGAACGCCGCGATAGGGCCGATCTGGGACCCGGTCGCGGTGCGGCTGTGCTTCGACGCCGGGCTCGGCGCCGTCTTCCCCCTGCGTTTCGGCGGCAAGACCGGCCCGGCGTCCGGCCCGCCGGTCGATGCTGAGGTAGAAGTCGCCGGGCTGCGGCGGGACTGTCACCAGAGCTTCGGCCCGACCCAGGTGGGCCTGGGCGACTGCGCCTGCGTGCGGGTCGGCGGCGTCGAGGTGGTGCTGATCTCCAACCGCACCCAGGCGCTCGGCCTGGAGCTGTTCCGCAACGTCGGCGTGGAACCGACGGAGAAGAAGCTGCTGGTGGTGAAGTCCACCAACCATTTCCACGCCGCCTTCGGCCCGATCGCCGAGCGGGTGCTGTATGCCGACAGCGACGGGCCGCTGCCGCGCGACTACCGCCGCATCCCCTACACGCGGGTGCAGCGCCCGATCTGGCCGCTGGACGAGGAGACGTCGCCGGGGCTGATCCTTTGAAGCAGAACCTGACCGCGCACCCCCGAACCTCGACCACCCATGCCGCCTACACTCAATCGTTGACAGCGTTCAAGGATAAACTCCCTAACGCGTCCATGTCCTCCGCCGCCTCACTCCCCCATCCGGCCGACCTGGCCGACCAGCAGGCCGAGGACGCCCAGTATTACCGCCGGGTGCTGCACGAGCTGATCGACATGGGCGTGGACCTCGCCCGCACCGTCCACCAGCAGGCCACGTCGCAGGCGGACCCGGACGGTGATCCGGAAGCCCCGACCGTGCACGACACTGCGGTCGCCTTTGACCGCATCTCGCGCGCCGTCCACCGCACGGTCGCGCTCGCGCGCAAGGTCGCCGAGCCGCTTCCGACGCACGAGGCCGCCGCCGGGCAGGGGCGCGTCGCGGCGCGGAGGCGCATCCTCCGCGAGGTGGAGGACGTGATCCAGCA
>JBBSIT010000393.1:0-4966 GCA_038231995.1 Acetobacterales bacterium
AGAGCTTGTAGGGGTCCTCGAGCGCGTCGAGCCGGTCGCCGGTGGCCTCGTCGCGGCTGTCGGCGATCCAGCGATAGGCTTGCAGGAGCACCGCCGGGCCGAGATAGCGGTCGCCGGTCCACCAGTAGCTCGGGCAGGCCGTGGTGCAGCAGAAGCACAGGATGCACTCCCACATGCCGTCGAGCTTGGAGCGCTCCTCCTTGCTCTGGCGCCGCTCAGCGTCGGGCGGCGGCGGGGTCTCGGACTTGAGCCACGGCTCGATGCTGCGGAGCTGGGCGTAGGCGGCGGTCAGGTCGGGGACGAGATCCTTGACGACGGCCATGTGCGGCAGCGGGTAGATGCGCACGGGGCCGTCGATCTCGTCGTACGCCTTGATGCAGGCGATGGTGTTGGCGCCGCCGATGTTCATGGCGCAACTGCCGCAGATGCCCTCGCGGCAGGAGCGGCGGAAGGTGAGCGTCGGGTCGAGCTCGTTCTTGATGTAGATCAGCGCGTCCAGCACCATCGGGCCTACCTTGTCGAGGTCGAGCTCGTAGGTGTCGATATGCGGGTTCTGCCCGTCATCGGGGTTCCAGCGGTAGATCTTGAACTCCTTGGTCCGGGCGGCGCCGGGGGGCGCCTTGTAGGTCTGGCCCTGCCCGATCCTGCTGTTCCTGGGCAGCGTGAAAGTTGCCATCTGCTCCGTATCCGTCGAAGCGGCTTCGCCCTGACCGGACGCGCTCTTGCGTCCGGTCAGGGTGAGTAGCCGCGTGAAAAAGGCTAGAGCGGGTTCACCCTTGGTGAAGCCACTCTAGTAAACGCGCTTCTTGGGCGGGAAGACCGAGACCTCGTTGGTCAGGGTCTGCATCTTCACCTCGCGATAGCCGAGCTTCACCGCCCCGTTCGGGTCGCACCAGGCGAGCGTGTGCTTCATCCACTCCGCGTCGTCGCGCTCGGGGAAGTCGTCATGGGCGTGGGCGCCGCGGCTCTCATGGCGGTTGTTCGCGCTGACCATCGTAGTCATGGCGTTGCCCATCAGGTTGTCGAATTCCAGTGCCTCCACGAGGTCGCTGTTCCAGCTCAGGCTGCGGTCGCTGACCCGCATGTCGTCCATGCCGGTCCACAGGCCCTGCACCTTGGTCACGCCTTCCCGCAGGCTCTCGGTGTTGCGGAACACCGCCGCGTGCGACTGCATCACCTTCTGCAGGTCGAACCGCATGGCGGAGACGCGGGTGCCGCCATTCGCGTTGCGGGTGCGCTCGAAGCGGTCCAGCGACGCCTCGCCGGCGCGCGCGGGGAGCGGCGCCTGGCTCGCGCCGGGCTTGACCACCTCGGCCGCGCGATGCGCTGCAGCCCGGCCGAACACCACGAGGTCCAGCAGCGAGTTGGTGCCGAGCCGGTTCGCGCCATGCACCGACACGCAGGCGCACTCGCCCACGGCCATGAGCCCGGGCACCACCGCGTCCGGGTCGCGCGCGGTCGGGCGCAATACCTCGGTGCGGTAGTTCGTGGGGATGCCGCCCATGTTGTAGTGCACGGTGGGCAGCACCGGGATCGGCTCCTTCGTCACGTCCACGCCGGCGAACACCTTGGCGGTCTCGCTGATGCCGGGCAGCCGCTCGTGCAGCAGGGCGGCGCCGAGATGCTCCAGATGCAGGTTGATGTGGTCCTTGAGGGGACCGACGCCGCGGCCCTGGTTGATCTCGATCGTCATGGACCGGCTGACCACGTCGCGGCTCGCCAGGTCCTTGGCGGTCGGCGCGTAGCGCTCCATGAAGCGCTCGCCCTCGGAGTTGGTGAGGTAGCCGCCCTCGCCGCGACTGCCCTCGGTGATGAGGCAGCCCGAGCCGTAGATGCCCGTGGGATGGAACTGCACGAACTCCATGTCCTGCATCGGGATGCCGGCGCGGATCGCCATGGCGTTGCCGTCGCCGGTGCAGGTGTGCGCGGAGGTGCAGCTGAAATAGGCCCGGCCGTAGCCGCCGGTGGCCAGCACCACCGTCTGCGCGCGGAAGCGGTGCATCGAGCCGTCCTCCAGGCACCAGGCCATCACGCCGCGGCAGGCGCCCTCCTCGTCCATAATGAGGTCGAGCGCGATGTATTCCACGAAGAACTCGACGGAGTGCTTGAGGCTCTGCTGGTAGAGCGTGTGCAGGATGGCGTGCCCGGTGCGGTCGGCGGCGGCGCAGGCGCGCATCGCCGGGGTCTTGCCGTAGTCCTTCATGTGGCCGCCGAACGGGCGCTGGTAGATGCGGCCGTCCTCGGTGCGGCTGAACGGCACGCCGTAATGCTCCAGCTCATAGACGGCCGGGATCGCCTCGCGGCACATGTACTCGATGGCGTCCTGGTCGCCGAGCCAGTCCGACCCCTTCACGGTGTCGTACATGTGCCAGCGCCAGTCATCCTCGCCCATGTTGCCGAGTGCTGCGCCGATGCCGCCCTGGGCGGCGACGGTGTGGCTGCGGGTGGGGAACACCTTGGTCAGGCAGGCCGTGCTCAGCCCGGCCGCCCCCATCCCCAAGGTCGCGCGCAGCCCGGCGCCGCCCGCGCCGACCACCACCACGTCGTAGGTGTGGTCGATAATGGTGTGGGACCGGGATGGCATGGTGATCGCGTTCATCGTTCGTCCGCCTCAATGGGGCCGTTGCTGTCAGACATATGGGGACGCCGGGTCAGGAAAGCGCGAGCTTGAGCACGGCGACGGAGGCCAGCAGGCCGAGCAGCAGGCAGACGCCCTTGGTGGCCAGGATCAGGATATTCATGAACCACTTGGCGTTGATGTAGTCCTCGTAAACCACCTGCAGCCCGAGATGCATGTGATGGAACGTCATGACGATCAGCGCCAGCAGCAGCACCGTGTTCACGGGGTGCCCGGCCCACGCCGCCACCTCCTCCTGCGCAGCGCCCACCAGGGACAGCATGGCGTAGATGAACCACAGCGTGAGCGGCACGAGTGCTATGCTCGTGACCCGCTCGGCATACCAGTGATGCACGCCGCCGCCGGCGCCGGTGCCGCGCACCCGGCCGAGCTGGCTGCGCATCACGTCGATCTGGATCTTCTCGCGCATCGCCCGGCTAGCCCCGCAGCATCCAGAGGCCCACGACCCACACCAGGACGGTGCTGAGCACGGTGGCGATCACGGTGGCCCAGCCGCTCGCATGGGTCTGCGGCAGGTCGAAGCCGTAGCCGGCGTCCCAGGTCAGGTGGCGGATGCCGCCGTAGAAGTGCCAGAACAGCGCGGCCGTCCAGCCGAACAGCATGAACAGCCCGACCGGCGAGGCCAGGAAGCCCTGCACCGTGGCGAAGGCCGACGGGCCACTCGCCGCCGCCACGAGCCACCACACCAGCAGCAGGGTGCCGACCGACACGGCGATCCCGGTCACCCGGTTCATGATCGACAGGATCGAGGTGAGCTGCGGACGATAGACCTGCAGGTGCGGCGATAGCGGGCGGCGGACCAGCTTGCCGTCGCTGGCGGTTCCCACCATCAGCGCGTCGCGGACGTCCTTCATGAACCAGCAGCTCCAACCCGGGGCGCGCGCTTGCGCGTCCCCCCGTTCCTATCCAGTGAGGTGGGCGGGGTCAACGCGGCGTCAACCGCAGCACGGCTATGATCCGAGTTTCAGCCCAGCCACCCCCGCGAGGATCAGCGCGACGCACAGCATCCGGAGCGCGCCGGCCGGCTCGCCCTCCATCAGGATGCCCCAGGCGAGGCCGCCCGCGGCGCCGATGCCGGTCCATACCGCATACACCGTGCCCATCGGCAGCACGCGCAGCGCCTGGGACATGCCGTAGAAGCTCGCCGCCATGAAGACGACCGTGGCGACGCTGGGCAGCAGGCGGGTGAACCCGTCCGCCTGCTTCAGCAGCACGACCCAAACCACCTCGAACAATCCGGCCGCGGCGAGCCACAGCCAGGGCGCGGACAACCGCTAGGCGGCCTGCTTGAGCAGGCCTTGCGCCACTAGCGTCTCGGCGATCTGTACCGCGTTCAGCGCAGCGCCCTTGCGCAGGTTGTCCGACACGCACCAGAACGACAGCCCGTTCGGCACCGTCGGATCCTTGCGGATGCGGCTGACATACACGGCGTCCTCGCCGGCGCAATCGGCCGGCGTCATGTAGCCGCCGTCGTCGCGGGTATCCATTACCGTCACGCCCGGCGCATCGCGCAGGATCGTCCGCGCCTCGCTGGCCGTCACGGGCTGCTCGAACTCGACGTTGACCGCCTCGGAATGGCCGATGAACACGGGGACGCGGACGCAGGTGGCATGGACCAGGATGTCGCCGCCGAGGATCTTGCGGGTCTCGACCGCCATCTTCCACTCCTCCTTGGTCGAGCCGTCCTCCATGAACTTGTCGATATGCGGGATGCAGTTGAAGGCGATCGGCTTGGTGAACTCCTGCGCGCGCACCGGGTCGTTCACGTACATGGCGCGGCTCTGCGCCCACAGCTCGTCCATGCCGTCCTTGCCGGCGCCGGAGACGGACTGGTAGGTCGCCACCACCACGCGCTTGACGCGGAACCGGTCGTGCAGCGGCTTGAGCGCGACCACCATCTGGATCGTGCTGCAGTTGGGGTTGGCGATGATGCCCCGGCGCATCCGGGCAAGCGCCTGGGGGTTCACCTCCGGCACCACCAGCGGCACGTCCGGCTCCATGCGGAACTGGCTCGTGTTGTCGATCACGATGCAGCCCGCCGCCGCCGCCCGCGGCGCGTGGATGGCCGAGGCGGCCGCGCCCGGGCTGAACAGGGCGATGTCCCAGCCGGCGAAGTCGAACGTCTCGAGGTTGCGGACCTTGAGCACCTGCTTGTCGCCGAAGCTGATCTCCTGCCCGGCGGAGCGCGCGGACGCGACGGCCGCGATCTCGTCCACCGGGAAGCTGCGCTCGGCCAGGGTCTTGATGATCTCGCGCCCGACCGCGCCCGTTGCGCCGACAACCGCGACCCTGTAGCCCATCGTGCTTCTCCATACCGTGCCGTGCCGC
>JBBSIT010000394.1:0-4945 GCA_038231995.1 Acetobacterales bacterium
AGTTCGCCGTCCTCCGCACGCTGATCTCAACCGCAAGAAAGCAGGGCTGGGATTTGCTGGCCGCCCTGACAGGCCAACCCGACAACCTGGTCGCCGAACTGCGGATCACTTGAGCTTTCCGCGACACCCTGGGCAGTTACGCAAATAGAGGAATAACCTTCTTCGATCCGGCGCTCGGGCCGGGGCGCCGGCCTCGCGCGGACACAGGCGGACAAGCATCCATGCAACTCGCACAGACCGACGAGGGACGCGCAGGCGGTGCGGCCGAGTTTGCCGATTACGCGGGGCGGGACACGCAGGATGTGCTGCGGGACCTGCTGTGCCGGGTGTTCCCCCGGCGCATCGCGGTCGTCTCCTCCTTCGGGACGGAGAGCGCGGTGCTGCTGCACCTCGTCGCCGGCATCGACAAGGCTGCTCCTGTCATCTTCCTCGACACCGGCAAGCTGTTCCCGGAGACATTGCAGTATCGCGACACGCTGGCGGCCCGGCTCGGCCTGCAGGACGTGCGCTCGGTCCGGCCGGACGGGCGCGCGCTGGCCGTGATGGACGCTGCGGGCACGCTATGGGAGAGCGACCCGGACGTATGCTGCTGGCAGCGCAAGGTGGAGCCGCTGGACGAGGCGCTGGCCGGCTTCCCCGCCTGGATTACCGGGCGCAAGCGCTTCCAGGGAGGGATGCGCGGCGCGCTGCCGCTGATCGAGCACGAGCCGGACGGTCGGGTGCCAGGTGGGCGGGTGAAGGTGAACCCGCTCGCGACCTGGAGCACCGGGCGGATGCACCAGTACATGGCCGAGCACCGCCTGTCCCGGCACCCTCTGGAAGCACAGGGCTACCGCTCCATCGGCTGCGCCCCTTGCACCCGCCCCACGGTGCCGGGCGAGGACCCGCGCGCCGGGCGCTGGGCCGGACGCGGCAAGACCGAGTGCGGCATCCATCTGCCGCACGCCCCCGACCCAGCCCCCTCCGAGACGAAGAGCTCCGCATGAACACCCTGTTCCAGCACCCCATCCTAGATCCCTTGCTGGGCGCCGCCCCACATCTCCGGCAACTGGAGGCCGAGAGCATCCACATCATCCGCGAGGTGGCGGCGGAGTGCCGCAACCCGGTGTTCCTCTACTCCATCGGCAAGGACTCCTCGGTGCTGCTGCACCTCATCCGCAAGGCGTTCCACCCTTCGCGGCCGCCCCTCCCGCTGCTGCATATCGACACCGGCTGGAAGTTCCGCGAGATGATCGCCTTCCGGGACGAGACGGTGCGCCGCTACGGCCTCGATCTCATCGTGCACACCAACGAGGAGGCGCGCGCGGAAGGCATCAACCCGTTCGACCATGGCTCGTACTACACCCACGCCATGAAGACGGAGGGGCTGAAGGCCGCGCTGCGCCAGCACGGCTTCGACGCGGCCTTCGGCGGCGCGCGTCGGGACGAGGAGAAGTCCCGCGCGAAGGAGCGCGTGTTCTCCTTCCGCACGGCCGCGCAGCAATGGAACCCGAAGGACCAGCGGCCGGAGTTCTGGCGCCTCTACAACGGCCGCGTCGCGCCGGGCGAAGGGGTGCGCGTCTTCCCGCTGTCCAACTGGACCGAGCTGGACGTGTGGCAATACGTGCTGGCCGAGGGCATCCCCGTGGTGCCGCTCTACGGCGCCGCGCTCCGCCCGGTGGTGGAGCGGGACGGCGCCCTGATCGTGGCCGATGACGAGCGCATGCGCCTGCGGCCCGGCGAGGCGCCGCGGGAGCGCCTGGTCCGTTTCCGCTCGCTCGGCTGCTACCCGCTGACCGGCGCCATCGAGAGCACCGCCCGGTTTCTGCCGGAGATCGTCGCCGAGATGCTGTCCGCCAGGACCTCCGAGCGCGGCACGCGGCTGATCGACAAGGACGAGTCAGATTCGATGGAGCGTAAGAAGCGCGAAGGGTATTTCTGATGGACCAGCTCGTGGAGGCTCCCGCCGTGCCTCAGGACGCCACCCTCGGCCTGCTCCGCTTCCTCACCTGCGGCAGCGTCGATGACGGCAAGTCGACCCTGATCGGCCGGCTGCTGTACGACACGCGCCTCATTCTGGAGGACCAGCTCGCCGCGCTGGAGCGCGACAGCAGGCGCCACGGCACGACGGGGGAGAGCATCGACCTCGCCCTGCTGGTCGATGGGCTGGAGGCGGAGCGGCAGCAGGGCATCACCATCGACGTCGCTTACCGGTTCTTCGCGACGCCGCGCCGCCGCTTCATCGTGGCGGACACGCCGGGCCATGAGCAGTACACCCGCAACATGGCCACCGGCGCCTCCACCGCGGACCTTGCCGTGGTGCTGGTCGATGCGCGCCGCGGCGTGCTGACCCAGACCCGGCGCCACGCCTTCATCGCCGGGCTGATGGGGATACGCCACGTCGTGCTGGCCGTGAACAAGATCGACCTGGTGGGGTTCAGCGAGGCACGGTTCGACGCCATCGCCGCCGAGTTCCGCGCCTGCACGGAGGGGCTCGGCTTCCGCACGCTGCAAGCCATCCCGCTCTCGGCCCGGCACGGCGACAACGTCAGCGCCCCCAGTGCCAGCACGCCTTGGTACGACGGCCCCAGCCTGCTCGCCACCCTCGAGGAGGTGCAGGTGGAGCAGGAAGCGTTGTCCCGCCCGTTCCGCATGCCCGTGCAGTGGGTGAACCGGCCCGACCTGGATTTCCGCGGCTACGCCGGCACGGTCGCCAGCGGGCGGGTGCGGCCCGGCGACCGCGTGACCGTCCAGCCCTCCGGCGGCACGGCCGAGATACGGCGCATCGTCACCATGGACGGCGTGCAGCCCTCCGCGGAGGCCGGGGACGCCGTGACCCTCGTGCTGGACCGGGAGATCGACGTCTCCCGCGGGGACGTGCTGGCCGCCGCCGACGCGCCGGTGGGGGTGGCGGACGCGCTCTCGGCCCGGCTGATCTGGCTGCACGACACGCCCGTGACGGCGGGGCGGGGCTACCTCGTCAAGCTGGGCACCCGCACCGTGCCCGGCGCCATCGCCCGCATCCGCCACCGGGTTGATGTGAACACGCGCGAGGCCGAGCACGCGACGTCGCTGGGATTGAACGATCTGGGCAGCGTGGAGCTGCACCTGCAGGCGCCTGTAGCGTTCGAGCCGTATGCGGAGAGCCGCGACCTCGGCGGCTTCATCCTGATCGACCGGCTGACCAACGCCACCGTGGGCGTCGGCATGATCGAGTCAGCGCTGCACAGGGCGACCGGGCTCATCTGGCAGGAGCTGGACGTGGACCGGGCGGCGCGCGCGCGGCTGAAGGGTCAGCGCCCGGCGGTGCTGTGGTTCACCGGGCTGTCCGGCGCGGGCAAATCCACCATCGCCAACCTGGTTGAGCGCCGGCTTCACGCGCTGGGCCGGCACACCGCCGTGCTGGACGGGGACAACCTCCGCCATGGGCTGAACCGCGACCTGGGCTTCTCCGAGGCCGACCGGGCGGAGAACGTGCGCCGCACCTCCGAGGTGGCGGCCCTATTCGCGGAGGCCGGGCTGATCGTGCTCGCGAGCCTCATCTCCCCCTACAGCGCCGAGCGGGACCGGGCGCGGGAGCGCGTGCCCGAGGGCGAGTTCATCGAGGTGTTCGTCGATGCGCCGGTGGAGGAGTGCCGCCGGCGCGACCCGAAGGGACTGTACGGGAAGGCCGATGCCGGGCTGATCCGCGGCTTCACCGGGGTCGATGCCCCGGATGAGCCGCCGGCGGCGCCGGAGCTGCACCTGCGCACCGCGGAGGCGCCGCCAGAGGAGCTGGCCGAGCGCGGCGTGACGGAACTGCGCCGCCGCGGCCTGGTCGGGTAGTGCTATGCAGGGCGGGATGATCGATCCGCTCTACACGCTGTCCGGCTTCGTGGTCGGCGCCCTGGTCGGGCTGACCGGGGTGGGGGGCGGGTCCTTGATGACGCCGCTCCTCGTCCTGCTGTTCGGCATCCACCCGGCGACGGCGGTGGGCACGGACCTGCTGTACGCCGCCTGCACGAAGTCGGTCGGCACGCTGGTCCACGCGCGCAGCCAGACGATCGACTGGCGGGTGGTCCGGCGGCTGGCGGCCGGCAGCCTGCCGGCGGCGGCACTCATGCTGCTCGTGCTGCACCAGCTCCATGTCCAGACGTCGGCGGTGTCGCGGGTCATCACGCCCGTGGTGGCGATGGCGGCCCTGCTGACGGCGCTGCTCCTGCTGTTCCAGAAGCAGGTGCTGGAGGTGCTGGGACCGCGCAGCGCGGACCTCGCGCCGGGCCGGCTCACGGCGCTGACGGTGGCGTCGGGCGCGATGCTCGGCGCGCTGGTGACGCTCACCTCGGTGGGCGCGGGCGCGCTGGGCGTGACGGTGCTGACGCTGCTCTATCCCCGGTTGCCGGCGGTGCGGATCGTGGGATCGGACATCGCCCACGCCATCCCGCTGACCCTGCTGGCGGGAGTGGGCTACTGGTACATGGGCGCGGTCGATTGGACGCTGCTGGGGTCACTGCTGTCCGGCTCCGTGCCGGGCATCATCGTCGGCAGCCTGCTCGCGACCCGGGTGCCGGCCATGGTGCTGCGCGGCCTGCTGGCCGCCACGCTGACCCTGGTGGCGGGCAAGCTCCTGGTCTGATGCCGCCCGCTGCCTGGCTGCGTCCGGCCCGTATTGACCGCGCCGTGGAACCGCGCCCATCCTCAGCCCGCCGGCAGCACTGGTGCAGCGTCCTCACGAGAGCCGCGGTCGCAGCTCGACGTTGGGCGAGGACCAAGAGAGTGCCGGAACAGGAGGGAGCCGTCCGATGCCCATAACTCGCCGTGCCACGATCGGATCACCGCTGGCCGCTCTGTCAATCGGCGCCCAAAAAGGGGTTGGCCCGAAAATTGATGCGGGTGGGCCTGGACCGGGATGCTGATGTGCCATGGTGGGGGTCAGGCCGCCGGCTTGGGTCGGAGCATGACGTCGTAGCCAAGCGCGTCGAGGCGG
>JBBSIT010000395.1:0-4937 GCA_038231995.1 Acetobacterales bacterium
ACTCATCCCCAACATGCCCACCATCCGCCTGCGGCCACTCGTCAAACAGTTCGGCCAGATGCTAGCCGGGCAACCGGTCTTTTCAGAGATGTTCGGTGCTATCTGAAAATGAGGGGAGTCTTGAGAGTAGAACCAGCTCTCGTGCCCGGCCTCCTTGAACTTGAGCGCGATCAGCGGCGCCGTGCCGCCGAAGATCGACGCCGCTAGCGCGTAGGGCAGCCCGACGCCGAGCGCGCGCACGCTGGCGTGGAACAGCTCGGCCTTCACCACCGCGTTGATCGAGGTGTAGCCGGTGACGATCACGAGCGCCGCCAGGATCAGCAGCAGCGCCTGCATGTAGCCGGTCGTGCCGCCGAGCGCCGTCAGGATAGGCACGGTAAACAGCGTCCCCATCACGCCGAACCACATCAGCACCGGCCGCCGGCCGATCCGGTCGCTGATGGCGCCGAACACCGGCTGCATGGCCGCGAACAGCAGCAGCGTGATGAACGAGATCTCGGCCACCCACTCGCGCGGGAACTTCAGCGTGTTGGTGAGGTAGGTCGGCATGTAGCTGCTGAAGGTGTAGAACGCCGTCGTCCCGCCCATCGTCAGCCCGAACACCAGCAGCAGCTCCTTGGGATGCTTGGCCAGCTCGCGGATCGGGTTGAGGCGGGGCGCTGCGCTGGCGCGCTTGAATGCCTCGGTCTCGTCGAGGTTGCGCCGGAGATAGAGGCCGTACGTCGCGCACACGGCGCCGATCGCGAACGGGATGCGCCAGGCCCAGGCCTCGATCTCACCCTGGGTGAAGACGAACTGCATGACCAGCAGCACCAGCGCCGCCAGCACCTGCCCGCCGATCAGCGTCACGTACTGGAACGAGGTGTAGAAGCCCCGGCACCGCGATCCCGCGACCTCGCTGAGATAGGTCGCTGACGACGCGTATTCGCCGCCGAGCGAGATGCCCTGCAGCAGCCGCGACAGCAGGAGGATCAGCGGCGCGAACAGGCCGATGCCGGCGTAGGTCGAAACGACCGCGATGATCGCGGAACCCGCGCACATCAGCATGACCGAGAGCGTCAGCGCCGCGCGCCTCCCCGACTTGTCCGCGTACCAACCCAGGATGAAGCCGCCGACCGGGCGGATCAGGAACCCGATCGCGTAGATGCCGAACACGTTGATGAACTGCACGGTCGGGTTGTCGCTGGCGGAGAAGGACTTGGCGAAGTAGATCGCGAACGAGTTGTAGACGTAGAAGTCGTACCACTCGATGAGGTTGCCGATCGAGCCGCCGAAGATGTTCTTGATCCGGCGCCGGATGACGGCCGGGCTCTCGTCGTCGATGGGGGTGATGGCGGCTTGGCTCACGGACGAGGCTCTTTCGGCTGGGCAGATGCGCGACAGCGGCGCTGCTTTGGCGCTATCGTAATCGCCCCATTCCGAAAGGGAAGGCATATGGCACGACTACTGACGGACCTGATCGTCAGCAATCCTGAGATTAGGAGCGGAGTCCCATGCTTCCGCGGCACGCGCGTGCCCGCGACGACGCTGTTCGACAATCTGGCGAGCGGGATGAGCGTCAACGAGATCCTGGAACAGTGGCCGTCGCTGAACCGCGATGACGTGCTGGAAGTGCTCCATCTCGTGTCCGCCAATGCCGCAGCGCAGACGTTCAAAGCAGGTTAAGTGCGGGCGAGTCCTGGTCGACGAGTGCCTTCCAGTTGGTGTCCGACGCTTCTTTCCCGGCCAAGACGCGAAAACCGTTAACTTCATGGGCTGCAAGGGCTTGGACAAGAAGACCTTGATACAGCGCGCGATCGACGCTGGCTTCGAGGTATTCCTGACAGCAGACCGGCACGTCTCCGATCACTTCGATGTTGCGGGATCAGCGATCGCGGTCGTCGTCTTGCCGAAAAGCAGTTGGTTAGGGATGCCAGGGTCGCTGAATGGATACGCGCGGGCGCCAACACGGCGGCGCCGGGTCAGCATCTCTTTCTGCTGCCCAACTTCACCGCCCCGCCGCATGATACGCCGCAAGGCACGCCAGATCGACGATCTGGCTGACCGAGGCGTTCATCGGCACGATCTGCGCCGATTTCTCCATGCCCAGCAGCAGCGGCCCGATCGTGCTGCCGCCGGCCAGGCGGGGCGCCAGGCGCGAGGTGATGTGCGCGGAGTGCAGACCCGGCATGACCAGCACGTTCGCGTTGCCCGTCAGCCGGCAGAATGGGTAGAGCGCGCGGACCGCCGGGTCGAGCGCCACGTCCGGGCTCATGTCGCCGTCGTACTCGAAATCCACCCCGCGCGCGTCCAGCAGGGCGACCGCCTCGCGGATGCCGTGCACGGTGCGGTGCATCGGGTTGCCGAACGTCGAGTGGGACAGCAGCGCCACGCGGGGCTCGTGCCCGAGCCGGCGCGCGGCGGCCGCACTTCCCATCGCGATGCCGGCGAGCTGCTCGGGCGTCGGCTGCTCGTACATCAGCGTGTCGGCGATGAAGATGGTCCCGGCGGAGCCGAGCATCAGCGTGAGACCGAAGGCGACAGCACCAGGCGCGGTGTCGATCACGTTGCCGATGTCGTCCAGGCACACCGCGGCGGCGCGGGTCAGCCCGGTCACCATCGCGTCCGCGTCACCGGTCGCCAGCACGCAGGCGGCGAACACGTTGCGGTCCTGGTTCACCATGCGCTGGCAGTCGCGCAGCAGCGCGCCCCGGCGCTGCAGCCGCGCGTAGAGGAACCCGACGTAGCGCTCGTTGTGCTGCGACAGCCGGGCGTTCTGGATCTCGATGCCCTCGGCAGCCCCCAGGCCAAGCCCGGCGAGCGTTGCCTGCACCCGGTCCTCCCGCCCGATCAGCACCGGCGTGCCGTAGCCCGCGTTGCGGAAGGCGACGGCGGCGCGCACCACGCGCTCCTCCTCGCCCTCGGCGAACACCACGCGCCGGGGCTCGGCGCGCACCTGCTCCATGATGCTGTCGAGCGCGTTGAAAGTCGGGTCCAGCCGGCCGGACAGGTCGCGCACGTAGCGGCGCAAATCGGGGAGCGGGCGGCGCGCCACGCCGCTCTCCATGGCGGCGCGCGCCACCGCGGGCGGCAGCCGGCTGATCAGCCGCGGGTCGAACGCGTTGGGGATGATGTACTCGGGGCCGAACGTGAGCCGCGTGCCGCCGGTGCCGGCGCGGTGCACCTCGTCCGGCACGTCCTCCCGCGCCAGCGCCGCCAGGGCCTCGGCGGCGGCGACCTTCATCGCGTCGTTGATCGTGCTGGCCCGCACGTCGAGCGCGCCGCGGAAGATGTAGGGGAAGCCCAGCACGTTGTTGACCTGGTTCGGGTAGTCGCTGCGGCCCGTGGCGATGATCGCGTCCGCGCGGACGGCGCGCGCCTCCTCGGGCGTGATCTCGGGGTCGGGGTTGGCCATCGCGAAGATGATCGGCTTGTCCGCCATGGAGCGGACCATCTCGGGTGTCAGCGCGCCGCGCACGGAAAGCCCGAAGAACGCGTCGGCGCCCGCCACGGCCTCGGCCAGCGTGCGCGCGTCGGTCGCCACCGCATGCGCGCTCTTCCACTGGTTCATGCCGACGGTGCGGCCCTGGAACACTACGCCCTTGGTGTCGCACAGCGTGACGTGCTCCGGCCGCACGCCCATCGCCTTCAGCAGCTCGACGCAGGCGATGGCCGCGGCGCCCGCGCCGTTCACCACGAGCCGCGCCTGGGCGAGCTCGCGCCCCGTGAGGTGGCAGGCGTTGATCAGCCCGGCGGCGGCGACGATCGCCGTGCCGTGCTGGTCGTCGTGGAACACGGGGATGTCCATCAGCTCGCGCAGCCGGCTCTCGATGACGAAGCACTCCGGCGCCTTGATGTCCTCGAGGTTGATGCCGCCGAAGCCGCTGCCCAGGAAGCGCACGCAGTTGACGAACTCGTCCACGTCCTCGGTGGACACTTCGAGGTCGATGCCGTCGATGTCGGCGAAGCGCTTGAACAGCGCGACCTTGCCCTCCATCACCGGCTTGCTGGCCAGTGCCCCGAGGTTGCCGAGGCCGAGCACGGCGGTGCCGTTGGTGACGACGGCGACCATGTTGCCCTTGGTGGTGTAGTCGTAGGCGAGCGCCGGGTCGCGGTGGATGTGCAGGCAGGGCTCGGCGACGCCGGGGGAGTAGGCGAGGCTCAGGTCCCGCGCGGTGACGAGCGGCTTGCTGATCCGAGTCTCGAGCTTGCCGGGCCGTCCCGACGAGTGCAGCGCCAGCGCCTCCTCGGCCGAGACTCGGGCGCTGCGGTTCTCTCCGTCGGGCATGGCTGTCCTCCTGATCCCCCGTCATACGCCCGTCAACGCGGTGCTGTGAACCCGCCCGCTTCGCACCTGCGCTGCGTCCGGCTACCCTGCGTCCATGACCATACCCGGCGCCGAGGGCGCCAGCCCCGCTATCGCTCAGTGGTTCGCCGTGAAGGCGACGCACCCGGACGCGCTGCTGTTCTTCCGCATGGGGGATTTCTACGAGCTGTTCTTCGCCGACGCGGAGGCCGCCGCCGCGGCGCTCGACATCGCGCTGACTGCGCGCGGCGAGCATGCCGGCCGGCCGATCCCGATGTGCGGCGTGCCGGTGCACGCGGCCGACGCCTATCTCGCCCGCCTGATCCGCCGCGGCTTCCGCGTCGCCGTCGCCGAGCAGATGGAGCCGGCGCGCAGCCGCACGGGCAAGGCGCCGCTGCGGCGCGAGGTGGTCCGGCTCATCACACCGGGCACGCTCACGGAGGACGCGCTGCTGGACGCAGCGAGGCCCAACCTGCTGCTCGCACTGAGCCGCGCCGGCGCGGGCCTCGGCGCCGCCTGGCTCGACGTCTCGACCGGCCTGTTTGAGACCCAGGCGCTCGCCCCCGCCGAGCTGCCCGCCCTGCTCGGCCGGCTCGACCCGGCGGAGATCCTGGCACCACCCGACATGCCTCTCGGCGCCCATGCCGGCCGG
>JBBSIT010000396.1:0-4932 GCA_038231995.1 Acetobacterales bacterium
ATTACGGCGTCGGCCTGGACAACCTGCTGCCGGAGCTGTCCCAGGTCCGCGCGCCGCTCGTGCTGCACATCGCCGGCGCCGACGCGTTCTTCCCGGCCGAGGGCCGCGCCAAGGTGCTCGCCGCCGTGCAGGGGCACTCGAAGATACGCGCCTACAACTACGAGGGCGCCGACCACGCCTTCGCCCGAGTCGGCGGGACGCATTACGAGGTGCTGCCGGCCACCGTCGCCAATGGTCGCAGCGCGGAGGCGCTGGCGTCGGCATTGCGGCCGTGACGCCGCTCGCGCTGGACGCGCTCGCAGCCCTGGTGCCGGACGGCGCCCTGCTGGCGCTGCCGCCGGACAACTCGCTGCCGCCCAACGAGCTGGCGCGGGCGCTCGTGCGGCGCGGCGCGAAGGGGCTGCGGCTGCTCGGCGTCCCGGTCTCGGGCTACGCCACCGACCTGCTGATCGGCGCCGGCTGCGTCACTTCCGTGCAGACCAGCGCCGTGACGCTCGGGGAGGCCGGGCTGGCGCCGCGGTTCAGCGCGGCGCTGAAGGCTGGCACGATCACGGTGATCGACGCGACCTGCCCGGCGATCCACACGATGCTGCAGGCCGCCGAGAAGGGCGTGCCGTTCATGCCCCTGCGCGGCCTGCTCCGCAGCGACGTGCTGGCGCACCGGCCGGACTGGCGCATCGTGCAGAACCCGCTGAGCGAAGCGCCCGATCCTATCGTGCTGTTGCCGGCGCTCCAGCCGGACATCGCCGCGTTCCATGCTGCCTGCGCGGATTGGCACGGCAACGTCTGGGTCGGCCGGCGGCGGGAGCTCGCCACCCTCGCCCACGCCGCGCGCCGCAGCCTCGTCACGGTCGAGCGCGTGGTGGACGGCGACCTGCTCGAGGACGAGCGGATGGCGGCCGGAACGATCAGCGGGACGTATATCGAGGCCGTGGCGGTCGCGGAACGCGGCGCCTGGCCGGTCGCGCTGCTCGACGAGTACGGCACGGACGCGGCGCACCTGGCGGAATACGCGCGCGCGGCGCGGACCGATGAGGGTTTCCAGGGTTACCTCGCCCGCTACGTCATGCCGCCACGGGCTCAAGCGGCGGAATGAGGCCGGTCCAGCCGGAGGAGCGGCTCGCCGCCGCCATCGCGCGGTTGATCCTCGATTCGGCGGCGCCTCCCGCGCGCCATATCGCCGTGGGCGCCGCGAGCCCGATCCCGGCGGCGGCCTGCTGGCTGGTGCGCCATCTCGGGCATCCCGTCCGACTGTCGCTGCTGCACCGCCGGCAGGGCAACCCGTTCACCGAGGGGTCGCGCGAGCTGTTCGACCTCGCCGGGCAGGGGCGGATCGACCTGTTCTTCCTGGGCGGCGGGCAGATCGACGGGCAGGCGAACATCAACCTGGTCGGCACGGGGGAGTGGCCCGGCCGCACTGCGCGCTTCCCCGGCAGCTTCGGCTCGGCGTTCATGTACCTCGCCGTCCCGCGCACGATCCTGTTCCGTGAGGAGCATTCCCGCCGGGTGCTGGTGCCGCGGGTGGACATCGTCTCCGCCCCTGGCGTCTCGCCGCCGGAGCACTGGCGGCGCGGCTCGGCGCAGGCGTTGGTGACGGGACGCTGCGTGTTCGGCTTCGACGGGACGCGCTTCACCCTGGCGTCCGTGCATCCCGGGCAGACCACGGCGACCGTGCGGGAGGCGACGGGGTTCGACTACCATGAGCCGGCGAGCGTGCCGACCACGCCCGATCCGACGCCGGACGAGCTCGGCTTGCTGCGCGGCCCGGTTCGTGCCGAGATGCTGGAGACGTACCCGGAGTTCTGCGCCCGGGTCTGGGAGGGGCTGGCAGCGTGATGGACGGACCGGTTTTGACTGAGGGCAAGGGCCTCGCCGCCTCCGCCGGCGCGCTCGCCGGGCTGCGCGTGGTGGACCTGACGCGCGTGCTGGGCGGGCCTTACTGCACCATGATCCTGGGCGATCACGGCGCGGAGGTGGTGAAGGTCGAGCCGCCGCAGGGCGACGAGACGCGGGATTGGGGGCCGCCGTTCCTGGAGCGCGAGGATGGCGCGCGGGATGCAAGCTACTTCATCGGCGTGAACCGCAACAAGCGCAGCATCGCGCTGGACCTGAGCCGGCCCGAGGCGCGCGACGTGCTGCTGCGCCTGCTGGAGACGGCGGATATCCTGGTCGAGAACTTCAAGCCCGGCGGAATGGAGCGCTGGGGCCTGGGCTACGAGGCGGACCTGGCGCCGCGCTTTCCCCGGCTGATCCATGGCCGGGTCAGCGGGTTCGGCGCCGATGGGCCGCTCGGTGGGCTGCCCGGCTACGACGCCATCCTGCAGGCGATGACCGGGCTGATGAGTGTCAACGGCGACCCGTCCACCGGTCCGATGCGCCTCGGCACCCCGGTGGTCGATCTCGCGACGGGGCTCTTTGCCGTCATCGGCATCCTCATGGCGGTGCATGAGCGGGAGCGGTCGGGGCGGGGGCAGTTCCTGGACATGACGCTGCATGATTGCGGCATGGCGCTGCTGCATCCGCAGGCCTCCAACTACTTCCTGAACGGCCGCCGGCCGATGCCGCTCGGCAACCCGCACCCGAACATCGCGCCCTATGAGAAATACGCGACGGCGACGTGCGAGATCTTCATCGCGATCGGCAACGACGCGCAGTTCCGCAAGCTGTGCGGCGAGGTCGGGCGGCCGGACCTCGCGGCGGAGGCGCGCTTCGCCACCAACGGCGACCGGCTGCGGCATCGCCCGGCGCTCATCGAGCAGCTTGCCGCCGCCTTCGCCACGCAGGACGGCTACGCGCTGTGCGACCGGTTGCTGCGCGCCGGGCTGCCTGCCGGCCCCGTGCTCGCGGTGGACGAGGCCGTGGCCGCGCCGCACACGGCGGCGCGCGCGATGGTGACGGAGATGCCCACCGACGATGGCGGCACGTATCGCGCCCTCGGCACGCCGATCAAGCTGTCCCGCACGCCGGGCGGCACCCGTGCGCCGCCGCCGCGCTTCGGCGAGCATGGCGCCGAGGTCCTGGCCGGCCTCGGCTACACGGAGGACGAGATCGAGGCGCTGCGCGACGCGGGCGCGCTGCACGAGCGGCGGCGCCGGTAGCCGTCCATCAAGCCGCCGGCTCGGCTTCCCGGCGCGCCTCGGCCTCGACGCGCAACCGCTGGAAGCTCCGCCGGCTGAACGGAAGCATGACCAGGTAGATCAGGCCCGCCGTGGCGAGCGCGGCCCATGGCTCCGCCACCAGCACGGCGGCGAACAGCCCCACGCCGAGCAGGAGCGGCAGCACCAGGTTGGAGCGGACCTTGAAGTTCTTGAAGCTCCAGACCGGCAGGGTGGACACCAGGAGCAGCGCGGTGCCGACCAGGAACAGGACGCAGAACAGCGGGTGATGCGTCAGGCGCTCGATCGACGGCAGCCCCAGCGACCGCGCCTCGAGCCCGACGAACAGAGGAAACAGCACCAGTCCGGCGCCGGCCGGCGCCGGCACGCCGGTGAAGAAGTTGTAGGCGTAGGCATGCGCCTTCATTGTCCCCGCCCCCGACGGCTCCGTGTCGAGCGACGCGTTGAACCGCGCGAGGCGCAGCGCCATGCAGACCGCGAACATCAGGCAGGGCGTGAAGCCGATCCCACCCCAGGCCTGCAGCGACCACAGATAGAGGATGAACGCCGGCGCCACGCCGAAGCACAGGAAGTCGGCCAGGCTGTCGAACTCGGCGCCGAACCGGCTGGTGGCCTTGAGCAGCCGGGCGAGCCGCCCGTCCAGCCCGTCGATGCAGGCCGCCACCACCACCGCGACCGCAGCCGAGCCGAACCGGCCCTCCAGCGCGTAGCGCATCGACGTCAGCCCGGCGCACAGGCCGAGCAGCGTCATGATGTTGGGAATCATGCGGTTGAAGCTCGGCCCGGAGAACCGGGGGCGCGGACGCGGCCGGAACCGCGTGCGCAGCCGGCGCACCGGCGAGGGGCGGTCCATGTCCATCAAGCGACCGAGAGGTCGGCGATCACGGTCTCGCCGCCGATCATGGTCTGGCCCTCAGCCACCAACGGCCGCACGCCCTCAGGCAGATAGAGGTCGGTGCGGCTGCCGAACCGGATGATGCCGAAGCGTGCGCCGCCCCGCAGCGCGTCGCCCTCGCGCACGTGGCACAGGATGCGCCGCGCGATCAGCCCGGCGATCTGCACCACCGCCATCTCCCGCCCGTCCGGCAGCCGCAGCGCCAGGGCGTTGCGCTCGTTGCCCTCGCTCGCCTTGTCCAGGCTGGCGTTGACGAACTTGCCGTGGCGGTAGGCGATGCGCGTGACGGTGCAGTCCGCCGGCACGCGGTTCACGTGCACGTCGACCACGGACAGGAAGATCGCGACGCGCCAGCGCGGCGCCGGGCCGAGCCCGAGCTCCACGGGCGGCACGGCCGGCATGACGGACACCACGCGGCCGTCCGCCGGCGCCACCACCGCACCGGCCCGGCCCGGCGCCACGCGCTCCGGGTCCCGGAAGAAGTACAGGCAGAACAGCGTGAAGACGACGCCGAGCCAGAACAGCCACGCGCCGACGACGAGGCCGGCCAGCGCCGCCAGGACGCCGCCCGCGATGAAGGGACGCCCCGCCGGGTGCGGCGGGGCGAGAACGCTGCGGATAGTTTGGACAATGCTCATACCGACGTGATGTATGGGGCGCACACCCCGGCGGCAAGTTCCGCAGCACTTTGGGTCGATGCGTCGCTGCGCCGGCCTCCATGCGGCAGGGCGGCGCTGCGCTGGGCGGAGCGGCACGGTGCTGTTGCCGGATTGTCCGCCCACTCCATGCGATTCTCGTTGCGGAGGCGGCCCAAGGGGCTGACAGTAGAATGAACAGACCGGCGCCTCAGGAGCGCCGGACAGGTGGGGAAGCGAGATGAACGTTGCACGATCTTTAATCCTATCGGCATCGATGGCCTTG
>JBBSIT010000397.1:0-4932 GCA_038231995.1 Acetobacterales bacterium
GGACCCCGGGCACGAAATACGCCAGCATGTGCGGGACGTGGCGGCAGAGCGGCAGGTGGCCGGGCACGGGGTGGTGCTGGAAGGGGCCGTGCGGCGGACCGACGCGGCGCTGCGCGGGCTGGAGCAGGAGATCGCGGCACATGAGCGGAGCCAGCGGGTCGGGGGCTTCCTTCGCCAGCAAAGAGAGGGCGCGCGGCCCGGTGCCGGCAGCGGCCACGGTGGCGAGGCACGCCGATCGGCTCAGGCAGAAGCAGTGCGAAAGACCCTGGCCCGGCATGTGCCGGCGCTGGACGAGGCGCTGCGGCGGAACGCACCGAACCTGAGCGCGATGGGCCAGGCCATCAATGTCCATCTCCGAGGCATGCGGGTCGAGGCCGAGAGCGCCCGGCGCCAGGTGGAGGCCGGGGCCCGCAGGCCGTCCTCGTCGCCGTCCCCGGGGATGTAGAATGCTCAGGACCTCCGCGCCGGACCATCATGAGTTCGGTTCGGGGGCGGATGTCGGGTTGCAGGAGGTAGCGGCCCGCATCGCGGCATGCCCTGCCTCACGCTCAACCTCGCATCCGGACAGCCTCTGATGGGTTGCAGACGTATAGGACCTCTCGCGCCAGGGTCCGGTCTGCGCTTCATCTCGGACACTCAGGCGCTGTGGCCGGTGTCCCGTGAGCGGACATTGGCCGATCCATGCCGCTTCTGTGTGGTTTGACGTATACCGGGCCGCGCCACCTTGTGCAGCTGGACTGGGAAGGTTTCGCTAGGCCTCGCGCCCGCGCCCCGCTAGAGGGTCAGGCTAGCCTGCCAGCCGCTTGCTGGCGCGACGTGCAGCAACGTGGTTCGCGCCACTCACGCCCAGGCGGTAGTTCAGCATCACTTCGCTGACCTGTTAGACCGCAGCGGCTCTCGACCTTATCCCGGAACTCAGGATGTGGTGCGCGGCCTCGTTCGTGATGAGTAGGCAGCCGCCTAGGAACGCCGCCTCGTCCTCAACGGTGCCGTCGCGGTCGCGCGTGCCGTCGGCAGCGAGCAGCGGGCGTATCGGATGACCGAGGAACAGGTGCGACAGCTCATGGAACAGGCTGCTGCGCTGGCGGACCGGCGCGTGGGAGTCGTTGTAGACGATGGCTGTCCGGATCCCTCTCGGCACGACGACCGCTGAGAACGATTCGCAGCCAGCGTGCAAGAAGTGGCGGCCGACTTGCCGGCTGTCCGCGCCCGTCAGCTCGCTGAGCTTCAGGACGACGACCTCCAGGTGATCGCAAACCGCCCATGGGTCCAGGGGGGACGTCGGCCCGAGGCCGAGGTCTGCGCGCATCCCCACCGCAATGCTGTTAGCTTGTGTCTTGAAGCCGCGGCGGAACGTCATCGCGCCTCAGATGAGCCTCAGGCTCTCGTAGGTGGCGCGAAGCACTCCCTCGAGCGCTAGCTTGCCTGCGTCGCTCAGGTTCGGGTCGGCACGCAACAGGGCAGTCATCTCGGCCAGCATCTCGGGCCGGGTCGCCTCCTCGTCGTCGATGAAGCTTTCGGCTTTCAGCCCCGACCACTTCAGCAGGGCTGCCAATCCGTCGACGTCGGGGCGCTTGCCCTGCATCATCCTGGTCAGGGTCGACGCGCCGACGCCGCTGTCTTCGGCGACCTGCTTCCACGTCTTTCGGAGAGCAAGCCGCTGGGCGTTGAGCGCCGCGCAGAATGCCTCGTTATGGAAAACCTGCTTCATGCGCTCGCTCCAACCCTGCGAATGGTAGCAGCTGATTCGACAGTTGCAATCGCTGCCATGCGGTGACATGGTCGCGGCGATTGCAAGATAGCAATCAGAACCGTTTCAGCAATCGGGAACGTTCCCGGGTGAAGGCCGACTCGCATGCGTGGAGGTAAGCAGTCGACATGAACGACCTGTCCAGGTTCCCAGGTATGTTGCGGCGGGTCGATCCGCTAGCGAACCCGCTCGACGCATTGCTGGCCGACATCGCGATACACGTGCAGTTGCCGCCCGGTCTGCACGCCAAGTCGGGAGGGCGATACGAGGCGATCCATGCCTACGCCAACAGGCCGGACAGCCCGCTCGAAGGCATGATCGTCCAGTTCTATGCACAGGGGTCCATGGCGATCGATGCCACGAACTCCACGCGGGGCACCGACAACGAATACGATCTGGACGCTGTGCTCGAGGCGGCATGGCCGCCGAGCACGACGCCGAATGGCGCTCTACACCTGCTCTGGCTCGCCTTGAAGGACTACCCTTGCAAGAGGGTCATCCGGCAATCCAGGTGCGTCACCATCCAGTATGCCGACGGGATGCATGTCGACGTGACGCCGTCTCGCCGCATTCCCGGGACCAAGGATTTCGCGAGCGCCATCTTCCATGCGAAGCCTGGCACTCCTAACTCCTCCCACCGCGAGGTGGCGATGAACGCCTTCGCCTTCGCGAGCTGGTTCAACGCGCGCACGCCTGACGAGGAGTGGTTCGCGGCCGCCTACATGCAGCGCATGGCCGAAGACACGCAGTTGATGGTTACGGCCGACTCGGTCATCCACGACTTGCCTGACCAGACTCCTCTTCCGCGCAAGAGCGTCACCACCGTCGCACTTCAGCTTAACAAGCGCTTCCGCGATATCTGGAGCCTGGACAAGCCAGGTCGTTACCCGCCGTCCGTAATGCTGTCCTGCCACGCCGGGCATGCCGCGAAGTCCGGACTTTCGCTGTCGGAGACGGTCGTCAGGCAAGCATTGTGGACGGCCAGGGCGATCGACGAGGCAGCAGCGTCGGGGCGGCTGGTAGACGTGCGCAACCCGGAGATGCGGGAGGACAGTTTTACGGACCGCTGGCCCGAGAACCAGGCGCAGCAGAGGAGCTTCTCCGCCGCGCTGCATGCCTTGGCGGACGGGCTGGAAGCGATCCGCCGCGGCGCCGTCGAGCTGGAGGACGCGCAGGACTGGTTGCGGGAACGCTTCGGACCCCAGGTGGTGTCCCGCTCCATCCAGACCATGAACGAGCGCAACGGGCGCACCGTCGCGGCCCGAGGGCACGGCTACGGCAGGGGTGGCAGCCTCTATGTCCCTGCGGCGCCCGCCATCATCACCGGAGCCGTGCCGCTCGCCTCAAACGTTCCCGCGCGGGCCCACACGAACATGGGCGAGAGGCGCCGTTGATTGGGCCCATGGCGATCGAACGGCAGATCGAGTCGATGGCGGAGGCCTGGCCCGCTCTTAGGGTCGTCTATCGCTCCGGTCCGCTCGCGGTTTGGCAGGGACCGTTGCGGCCGCTGTTCCGCAAGTTCACGGTCCGGATCGTCTACCGCGCGCCGTTCGTGATCGAACTGCTGGATCCCCGCCGGAACCAGCCCAGGGTAAGCGTCGTCGATCCCCTGCTGCGGCCTCGTCCAGGCGACCCGGAGGGCCAGCTGCCGCACGTCTACTACGTGGGAGACGGGCTGTTGGACGTCGTGCTGTGCATGTTCGACCCGGAAACGGACGAATGGTCGCCGGAGATGCCGCTCGCGGAGACCACCGTGCCGTGGACCGTCGACTGGCTGGCTTCCTACGAGGGGTGGCGGGCGACTGGAAAATGGACCGGCGGCGGCAGGCACCTCGACCGGTTGACACTTGGCGGAGCCGCCGCATGAGCTACGTGCCGCCCCGGCGCTCCGCCGGGACGATCCAGCATCGGCGGAGGCCGCTGCCATGGCCGAGAGGCCGACCTTTCAAGATCCTGTCGATCGACGGCGGCGGCATCTGCGGCATATTGGCCGTGTCGGTGCTGGCCGAACTCGAGACGCGCTTCCTCGGCAACCGATCCGTCGCCGGCAACTTCGACATGGTCGCCGGCACGTCCACCGGGGGCATCATAGCCCTTGGCCTCGCCCATGGCCTCACCGCGCGCGACATCCAGACGTTCTACGTCGAGCGGGGCGGGCTCATCTTTCCAGAGGCAGGCCTCCTCGGGCGGCTGCTGCGCCGCCTGCGGCGCTATCGGCGCTACGCCTACGACAGCCGCGCCCTCGAGCAGGAGCTGCTCCAGATCCTCGGCGACTCGCCGCTCGGGGAGGCGACCACCCGCCTTTGCATCCCGAGCTTCGAAGGGATCCACGGCGAGCCATGGATCTACAAGACACCCCACCATCCGGATTACAGGAAAGACCGCGTCGAACGCATGGTGACGGTCGGTCTCGCGACCTCGGCGGCGCCGACCTACCTCAAGGCGGTCCCGAACAACGGATACGTAATGGTCGACGGCGGCTTGTGGGCGAACAACCCGATCATGAACGCGGTGACCGACGCTCTCACGTGCTTCGACGTGGACCGGAGCCAAGTGCGGGTTCTCAGCCTCGGGTGCGGAGAGACATCCTTCAAGGTCGATCCCGCACGGGCCAGCGGCGGGTTATTCCAGTGGAAGGACGCCATCCGGGCAGCGATGCGGGCGCAGTCGTTGAATGCCCTGGGGCAGAGCTACCTGCTGCTTGGCCGGGAAAACGTCGTCCGGCTCGACGCGCCGGAAACCCCAACGCCGATCGCGCTCGACAACCATAAGCGCGCCGTGGCGGAGCTGCCTGCGATGGCCCGCGTGCTGGCCGAAGGCTCGGGACACCATGTCGAGGAGTTGTTCCTCGCGGAAGTGGCGGAACCATACGAGCCTTGCGCTCTGGCGCCGAGCGCGGCCGCTGCTCGCGGCAGCGGCTGAGCTCAACTCTTCTGATTTGGGCCTGTTGGCCAGCGGGAATGACCAGCTCCCGGGCGAGCAAACGGCGACGCGAAGGTCTGCTTTCTACCGCTGACCTCTCTAAAGCTGCCATTCCGCTATCGTGATGAGTTTCGGACGCCGCTTGGCGTACGAAAGTCTCCGAAGGACGAACCCGCGGGCCGGTGGTGGTCGGTATGGGGATTTAGGGTTTGGGCGACGCCGGAGCGGTCGGGCTCAGAGGCGCGATCATGCGCTCGGAC
>JBBSIT010000398.1:0-4927 GCA_038231995.1 Acetobacterales bacterium
AGGGCGTTCGAGTCTTCCCCCGGCCGCACCGCCACCGCATGTGCCACCAACTTCGAATGCTCCGCGCCGATGCAGGCCAGGCAGGCGAACTTGGATTCGCCGGCGAGACCCCCATTTTCGATGACAGGGTTCACGACCGACGGCAGCGTCACGCTGCCATACCGCAATCCCAACCATAACCAATGCACGACCAAAGGAACGCATAGGAGCCATTTTGGCAGACGCTCAAAGCTGCCGACACCCGCCGTGTTAGGTGAGCCGGCGCCTGCCCAATGGCTTTTCGCTAAGTGCCACGGCGGACCAAGCAGTTGTCGGGGCGAAACATGACCCTTCGCTCGCACTGCTAGTAGCCTCATCGTTGCGGTCCGGCTACTACTTCGCCACCCCAACCCCGCAGACGCACCGCAGGATCAACGTGCGCCAGCACGGTGCAGTTGCACGCGATATCAAGGGCATTTGTGGCTCGAGCCGTCTATTCGCGCCGACGCACTCGTGCCGTAAGGATTCACCCTGGCCATCAGCGCCTCGGCTATTCCTGAGCTCCTGAGCGCTTACGGCCACGTCATGCCGCTGCCTTGGCCTGGCCCAATGTCTGCAATGGGGTCGAGAGGGGTCATTCAACAGGGCGGTTGGTTTGAGCTCGGGTTCAACCTTCTGGCTGGTGCTGAACCGAGAAGGAGGACTCGGCGGCGCCAACGCCGCTCCGTGCTATGCTGCGCGCTCGGCATCGGAGCGGTACGGAATGCGGCATTTCACCGGACTAGCCTCAGCGCTGCTCCTCGCCGGCGCGGTCGGTGCCTGCGCGCTCGATCCGAACGTCGTGGTCGGGCGCGACCTCGCCACCTACCGCGCCGACCTCGCGGCGTGCCGCGCCAGCGTGGGGGAGGCCGTGGACCGGGAGAACGCCAAGACCGGCCCGGCCTGGGCCGCCTCGCCCCTACGGCGCCCGTTCCAGGTCCGCGCCTGCGTGCGGGACTGCCTGAGCGCCAAGGGATACGTGATCGCCGGCTGAGGTCAGCGCCAGCCGCGGCCGCGCGCCGCCCGCACCGCCCGCGCGACGAGCCGGACAGGCCGGGTCAGCCGCCATGACGTGGAGGCGTGCATCGCCTGCCGCATCGCGCGCTCCTGCTGGTAGTGCTGGTCCAGCCGGGTCAGCTCGCCCGTGACGTGCCCGACATGGGCGTGAACCCGCT
Organism: Acetobacterales bacterium; assembly: GCA_038231995.1. GTDB lineage: Bacteria > Pseudomonadota > Alphaproteobacteria > Acetobacterales > Acetobacteraceae > JBBSIT01. The sequence continues at coordinate 1,194 of JBBSIT010000398.1, forward strand.
GCAGCTCGCCGCGCAGCAGTGCCACCTCCTCCGCCCCGGTGCGGGTCTGCTCCAGGTCGAGGCCGAACTGCCGCACCTGCGCCGTCAGCGTCGCGACCGACCCTCGCAGCCGGTGCGCGTCGGCCTGCAGCGCGTCGCGCGCGAGGGTCAGGCGCAGACGCTCGCGCGCCAACCCGGCCTTCTCGCGCTCCAGCCGCTCGACGCGCTCCTGCAACGGGGCGAACGCCGCCTGGTTGGCGTCGTTGTAGCGCTGCGCCTCGGCGATCTGCGCCTCCAGCGCGTCGGCGTGACGCTTCAAGTCGGAGATGCGGTAGGACTCGAACCCGTCGAACACGTTGGGCGGCAGATCGAAGGCGCCGGCGGCGCCGCGGAACTTCCGCTCGACGTAGAAATCATTCAGTCCGTCGAAGTAGGCGCGGCGGTAGCCGTGCCCGGCGAGCATGGCCTCGATGCCCGTCTCCCGCCGGCGCGGCGTCTCGGGGAAGGTGGCCTCGACCAGGATCACCCCGGGACGGAAGCGCTGCCAGTCGTTGCCGGCCAGCACCCGCTCCTCGTAGCCCTCCACGTCCACCTTCAGCAGGTCGATCGTCTCTGGGATCGCCTCGGGCGGCTGCTCCGCGAGGATAGCCCCGAGCGTGCGCGTTACCATGCGGTGCTGGATGACGACGTGGCCGTTGGCGGCGCAACGGTCGGCCTCGGCCGGGTCGAGGGTGGACAGCCCGGTGCCGACCACCTCGAAGTAGTCGAACTCGCCCTTCCCGTCGGACAGCGCCAGGTTCAGGTTGCGGTCGCGCGGGCGCAGCCGCTGCAGCTCGGTGAACAGCGAGGGGTTCGGCTCGACGTTCACGCCCGTCCAGCCCCGGTCGTAGAGCGCCTTGGTGTCGTTCTCCATCACCGGGTGCGCCGCGCCGACGTCGATGTAGAAGCCCGTCTCCTGCCCGCCGAATATGCGGTGCAGGATCACGTCCTCCTGGTTGGCGGAGTAGGACAGCAGGTTCTCTGTCATAGCGTCCCTCCTCTCAGCAGACGGACAGCTCGGCCAGCCGGCGCCGCTGGCGCGCGACGACCGGGCCGGGGCTGTGGTTGTCCTGAAGGAACTTCGTGGCGGCCGCAACCCTGGCCACCGCGTCGGCCGGGTCCTCCAGCGCCTTGCGCATCAGCCAGGCGGCGTGGTCCAGGTCCGGGTCGGCCCAGCACTGCCCTTCCCACATCGGGTACTCGCCGGGCCGGATGGGGATGAGGCGGTAATCGACGGGGTAGCCGGTCGCGGGCTGCAGCAGCTCGGTGGTGGCGGCGTAGTCGGTCGCGATCACCGGCTTGCCCAGCGCCATGGCCTCGGCCACCAGCAGACCCAACCCCTCCGCCCGGTGCAGCGACAGCACGGCGTCGCAGGCGGCGACCAGCCCGAGCGTCTCGTCGCGCGACAGCGTCTCGTCGATCAGCACCACGTCCAGGTCGTCGCCCACCTCGGCCCGGAATGCCGCGGCCTGCCCGGGGAAGCGCGCGCCGTTGAGCGACTTGACGACCAGCCCGACCCGGCGCCTCCCCGCGAGGCGGCGCAGCCGGCGGAACGCCTCCAGCGCGCCGCACGGGTTCTTGCGCTCGATGAAGGAGAGGAAGTCGAATGCGAGATAGTAGAGGAACGCTCCGTCCGGCAGCCCGAACCGCTCGCGCGGCAGCGGCGGCGGCGGATCGAGCGTCAGCACGACGGGGATGTGCAGGATCGGCTTCTCCAGCTTGCGGACCAGCATGGACTGCACCCAGGCCGTCGGCGCCCACACCTCGTCCACCCCGTCGAACGCCGGCAGCCACGCGTCGGGAAACACCTCCAGCTCCCAGGCGGGCATGGCGATCCGATAGGCGGGCGTCGCAAGATGGGGCGCCATGTGCGCTATGACCTGCGGCAACTGGTCGGCGTTCACGTTGGCGAACACCTGCACGGCGCCGGTGCCGCGCTCGCGCAGCCAGGCTTCGACGCCCCGCTCCCCCCGCTCGGATACGACGCCCAGGTCCACGTCCACGCCTTCCACCCGCAGCCGGGACAGCGCGAGCGTGCGCATCGTGTGCCGCCCGACCTCGCCGGTCCCGCTGGTCGCGCGCAGGTAGCCGACTACGCTCACGTCCGCGCGGCCCGGCTCGGCGCGAGCCTGCAGGACCTTGCCCGCGTCCGGCCGCCGCCAGTGGCCGACCCGCTCGGCGACGGGCGCGATCAGCCGCGCATCGAGGTTCCACTCCCGCCGGGCATGGTTCACGTACCAGCGCACCAGCTCCTTCACGTGCTCGGGGTTCGCGAGGTCGAGCCGGTCCCGCAGCGAGGGGAAATAGTTCCAGAGGAAGCGCAGGAACTGCGTGACGACGAAGCGCGAGGACGTGCGGCTGGCGCCGGGCGCCGCGAGGTGGAGGAAGGCCTCGTAGGTGTCGAACGGGTCCTCCGGCCAGCTCGCCGACTGGTCGCGGAACATGCGCCGCGCGAGCGGGTGGATCACCGTGCCGGAGCGGAACCGGTTATAGGCGTAGGTGCCCGCCGGGATCGTGCCGTGGCCGCGCTCGATCAGCAGCCTGGCGTAGAGCCGCATCAGCGCGGTGAGCGGTGCCGACAGCCCGGACTGGAAATGCCGCGTGTGCTTGGAGAGCCGCCGCAGGTCGCGCGCGTCGAACCCGCTGAAATGAAAGAACACGAGGGGCCGGCCATCGACCGTCCAGCCGTCCTCGCCGCCCTCCAGCACCACCTGGCGCAGGTTCCAGTAGGCGACGTTGACGGCGGTGTCGTGACAGATGCGCGCGGAGGGCGCGAAGCCCGGCACCAGGTCCATGAACTTCTGGTCCACGAACAGCCCATCGCGCTGCTGGTTCACGCACTGCACCCGTAGCCGGCGCGCCCACCAGTGCAGGATGCGGCTGGCCTCCTCGCAGCGCGACACCGCTAGGAAGCCGAGGTTGTACACCCCCGCCAGCATGATGAGCACGTCGTCCGGGTCGCTATCGCCCTCCGCCGGCTGGCGCAGATGCGGCGTCAGCATCAGCGAGGCCCCGCCTGCGAGCTGATCCAGCACGCCCGACAGCGGCGCGAGCATGAGGATGTCCGGGTCGAAATACACCGCCTGGTCGAAGCCCAGCGTCTCCAGCAAATGGAGGAACATGAACGGCTTGACCGCCGTGTTGAACTCCATGATGTCGTATTGGAACGCGAACGAGCGGAATTCCGGGATGTCCAGCGTGCAGGCCGGAACTATCGTGAAGTCGCCATCGTAGAGCCCGGGCCAGTCGATCGGCTCGTCGGCGAGGCAGACGAACAGGGCGGCATCGGGGTGGTGCCGCCGCACCGACTCCAGCAGCGTCTTAGCGAACGGCATGTAGTTGTTGGAGCAGATCGTGAAGAAGGCGGCTCCGCGTGGTGCCGGACCGCCTGCCGAGCCATCGTTCATCTGCCTGCTTTCTGGACCGAGCGTTCCTGCGCCGGAGTGGGCTACCAAGAAACCCAGGGCGGGGCAACGCGGCCGGGCGGTGCCGAGCCAGGCACGCTCGCATATGCCTCGCGGCCATGAACCCCTCGCCGCACCCCGTGCCCATCAGCGTGCGGCTCGCCAACCGCGTCGCCATCGCCGCCTCAACTGTCCTTGCTGCCGCCTTCTACGTCGGTAATTGCTCACCCCCTGTGACGTAAGGGTTGCGGTCGGGCTGCGAATATGAGTCAACGTGTGGATGACGCCGCCGCCTGATCCGCTCGACAAGGA
>JBBSIT010000399.1:0-4926 GCA_038231995.1 Acetobacterales bacterium
AAGCTGCGGCGCGACCAGCGCCGCAGGCAGCAGCCGCCCGGGAAAGATCGTCCGGCGGTCCATAATTCAGTCGAGCCCGGCGTCAGGAGCGGTTGGCGCGCTCGAAATCGCGCAGCACGCGGTTGCCGCGCGACACCAGGTTGTCCAGCGCCGCCTGGGCGGTCTGCTGCCCCTGCAGCGCGCGCTCGACCTCCTCGTAGCCGATGTTGCGCAGCTCCAGCATCCGGCCGAGCCGGAACCCACGGCTGTTCTCCGTCATGGTGCCGCGGGTGAGCTGCTCGATCGGCAGGTCGGCGCCGGGGTTCTTCTCGTAGTAGCCTTGCCGCTTGCTCTCCTCGTACCCGCCGAGCGTCACGGGCACGTAGCCGGTGCGCTGGTGCCATTCCGCATCGACCTTGGGCTGCGCGAGGAAAGCGAGGAACTCCGCGACGCCCTTGTACTCCGCCGGCGTCCGGTTCGGCGCCGTCATGGTCCACAGGCTCGCCCCGCCGATCACCGAGTTCAGCGGCGCCTGGATCAGCTCGGGGTCGTAGGGCAGGAAGCCGGTGCCCCAGCGGAACTTGGCGTCGCGCACCACCTGGGCCCGCATGCCGGAGGAGGCGAACAGGATGCCGGCCTCCCCGGACGCGAACAGCGGGTCCGGCGCGTTGTCGCGGCCCGCGTAGCGGAAGGTGCCCTCCTTCGCCATGTCCATCAGCCGGGACAGGTGCTTGACGAAGGGCGGCGCGTTGACGCGCAGCTCCGCGTCGAGCCCCTCGAACCCGTTGGCCTTCGTCGCGAACGGCAGGTTGTGGAGGGCGGCGAACTGCTCGAGCTGGATCCAACTGAACCAGGACGTCGACATCGGGATCGGCGCCGCGGACTTCTCCTTGAGGGCGCGCGCCGCCGTCATCAGCTCGGGCCACGTCGCGGGCGGAGCCTCCGGGTTCAGCCCGGCGCGCTCGAACGCGTCCTTGCTGTACCACAGGATCGCCGTGGACGAGTTGAACGGCATCGAGGCGAGCCGGCCATCGGCCAGGCTGTAGTAGCCGCGCACCGCCGGGATGTAGGTGGCGGGATCGAGCTTCACGCCGGTCTCCTGGCTGAGCTGCCAGACCTGCTTCACCGCCGGGCCGGCCGCCAGCATGCTCCCGGTGCCCACCTCGAACATCTGCACGAGATGCGGCGCCTGGCCGGCGCGCCAGGCCGCGATCGCCGCCGTGAGCGTCTCGGGGTAGGTGCCCTTGTAGATCGGCGCGATCTCGGACGCGGCCTGCGACGCGTTGAACTCCGTGCAGAGCCGCTGCACCTCGTCGCCGAGCGGACCGTTCATCCCATGCCAGAAGGTGACGCGGGTCCGGCCGCCCTGGGCCGTGGCGGGACGCAGTGCGGGGGCAGCCGCGAGCGCGGCGGCGCCGGCCATCAGGGTGCGACGCTTCATGGTGGACCTCTCCTCAGCTTGTTTCCGCCACCGCTTAACCACGGCGCGTTGTGCAGACGTGTCAGAAACATGACCGACGCGAGACGGTCAACGCTTGCCGACCGACCACATCATCAACCATCGCACAGGAAACACCCAAACGATCCCGGCGACCAGCCAGTACAACGCCTCCAGAGCCCAATGCGCGCGGGGAAGCAGGTCAGGCAGCGTCACGACCAGCACCACGTAGGCGATGACGAACAGCAACCCGGCGGCGGTCGCGATCTGGGGCCTGGACATGGCGCCGAGGTAGCCTGGGCCGCGGCCCGGCGCCAGCCCCCGTTGCCCACCAGCCCGCCACACAGTACAGCCCGGGGCCAATCGCCAGACAGGACAGCCCCGCCCCATGGACTTGAAGGACCACATCCGCGGCATCCCGGATTTCCCGAAGCCCGGCATCCTGTTCTACGACATCTCGACCCTGCTGCGGCATCCCGACGCGTGGCAGGTCGCCATGGGCCGGCTCGCCCGGTGCGTCGGCGCCTACCAGCCGCAGCTTCTCGCAGGCATCGAGAGCCGCGGCTTCCTGCTCGCGGCGCCGCTGGCCCTCAAGCTCGGCTGCGGCTTCGTCATGCTCCGCAAGTCCGGCAAGCTGCCCGGCGCCACGCGCGGGCTCGACTACGCGCTGGAGTACGGCGCAGATCGCATCGAGATCCAGGCCGACGCCGTCCAGCCCGGCCAGCGCGTGGTCATCGTGGACGACCTGCTCGCCACGGGCGGAACCATGGCCGCCGGCATCGCGCTGCTGCGCGACGTCGGCGCCGACGTCGCCGCCGCGGCCGCATTGATCGAGCTGACCTTCCTGGGCGGTCGCGCCCGGCTCGACGTGCCGTTCGAATCCCTGGTCGCCTACGACGCGTGAGCCTGTCGCGAATTTGACACGCGCGCCGGCAGGGTTACGACTTGCGCCCGGACGCTGCGGCCAACCGCAGCACCCCGCCGGGGAGGGCGTCAACATGGCGAGAAGCCTGCTGGTCGGACGGCGCGAGCTATGGCCGCTTGCTGCCTTGGCGGCGGCTGGCGCATCGGCATGCGGCCGCCCGGTCCGTGCCAAGCCGGACGCGGCACTCCCTTCGGACCTGACCCTGCTCGTTGCCGGGCCGCCCTCCGGGCCAACGGACGGCTGGGCCACGGTCCTCCTGCCCGCGCTGTCCCGGTCCTTCCCGGCCGGGACCCGGCTTGACCGGGAGGTGGTCGGCGCCGCCGACGGCGTGACCGGCGCCAACCAGTTCGAGACCCGCACGGCGCCGGACGGCTCGACGGCCCTGCTGCTGCCCGGGTCCGCCATCCTGGCCTGGATGGTCGGGGACCCGCGCGCGCAGTTCGATGCGGCGCGCTGGGTCATGACGCTCGCGAGCATGGCGCCGGCGGTGCTGGCCTCGCGCATCCCTCTCGCGCGCATCGGTCCCGGCGCCCGCGTGCGGGTCGCTGCCGGCGGCCCGGCGGGACACGACCTTCCCGCCCTGCTCGGCCTGGAGCTGTTGGGCGCCGAGGTCGTCCCCGTGTTCGACGCCGGCACCGACGCCGTCCTCAGCGGGGAGGCCGACGCGACGCTCCTGCGCGGGCGCACCGTCCTGCCGGCCGTCCAGGCCTGCGCGGCGGCGGGGGCGCCACCGGTCCTCGCACTCGGCTCATGGCAGGGGCGCGGCCAGCCGGCGCGCGATCCCGGCTTCCCCGATGTGCCCTCCCTGACCGAACTACTCGGCCCTCCCAGCGCCGCGCCCCTGATCGCCGCCTTGCACGCGGCAGCGACGGCCGCGCAGATCGACACAGAGGTCGTCCTGCCGAAACTCACGCCTGCAGGGGCGGTCGCAGTGTGGCGCTACGCATGCGCCCAGGCGGCAGCGGCGCCGGAGGTACAGACCGAAGCCGCACGCCTGGGTCTGCGCACGCTCGCCACGCCGAATGCCGCCGCCTTCGCGGTGAACGCGCCCGCGCTGCTGGAGCTGCGGCGCTGGCTCTCGGCGCGCTTCGCCTGGAATCCGAGCTGAACGCAGGGTTGGAGCTAGACCACCAGACCCCGCGCGCGTCCGACTAGCTCGAACAGGTCGCCACTGCCGCCCGACGCCGTTGGGTTGGCCGCGGCTGCCGCGAACAAGTATCGCTGCGTGAACTTATCGACGAAGCCCTTGTCCTGCAGGCGGGACACGTCCAGCCGGCTGGTGATGGCCCACTCCTGCGTGTCGAGGCTCTGGTATGCGATCTGCGACGGCAGTCCGAGCGTGGTCGTCACCACCCGGCGCAGCACCGAGTTGCCCAGTATCTGGGTCGCGTTGCTGACATCCTTCGCCTGCTCGCGGAACGTCAGCGCGTCCGACAGGCCCGGCGTCGTCTCGTCCAGGGAGCGCCGCCACGTGATCTCGGCATAGGCGTCGGCCAGCCGGTCCAGCACCTCCGGCTTGCGCAGGACAGCCAGGCCGCCTGACGAGAAGTCGTAGGTCTGGGCGACAGCTTTCCAGCGCCGGTCCCCGAGCCGGTTCGCCAGCGACGCCGGGTCGGCCGGATCGGACATGAGCGCCTTCTTGGCGAGGGCAGGGTAGTCCGCCTGGTCGCCCAGGCCGTTGGCCGTCAGCAGCACCTTCAACGCGCGGGTGTCCTTGAGCAGCGCCTCGACATCGGGGCCGCGGGCGACGGCGGCGCGGAACGCTGCGATCTCGCGCGCGACCTCGGGGCGGCGCGCCGTGGCGGCGATGCTCTTGGTCCGGTTGGCCTCGGCCAGGCGCAGCGCCGTGACCGGGTTCACGCCACCGCTGTTGCCGCCGCCGAAGCTGGGCTGCAGCAGGCTGAAGTCGAACGAGATCATGGCTTGATCTCCGACGTGTCGTTGTTCAGGCGGCTCCGGACAGGCCGGCCGCCATGTTCTCGTTGACCTGGATGAGGAAGTCGAAGTCCGGCGCCCCTTCGTCCATGTTGCGCTGCACTGCGAGGCCGAGGGAGATGACCTGCGCCCGCAGAGGCTCGGGCAGCTTGTTCTCCGGATCGCGCATGAGATCGGTCACCATGCCCCACAGCCGGCGATTGTCGGCCAGCGCCTTCACCCGCGGCAGCGGCCCCTCGTCGCGCGCCGAGCGGAGCGCGCCGATCGCGTAGCGGAACACGTCGGCCTCCTGGTCGCGCAGGCTGCGGTGGGCCGAGGACGCCTTGTAGGCACGGGCGGCGAAGGTCGGGGCAGGCATCAAAGGGTCCTCTCTGGGTCGGATGCGGGGCCGGTGGTGCGGCCCAGCACGGCGTCCTCGTGGCGGATGATGCGGCGGGCGAGCTTGAGGGCCTGGTAGCAGTCATCGGCCTCGGCGGAGGCGACGGCCCGGTCGAGGATCTCGCGCGCCAGGACGGAGCTGGTGGCGCGCTTGAACGCCTCGGCCAGCACCCGCGCGTCGGCGAGGCCCTGGGTGCGCTCGGGCTCGGTGCCGATATAGGCGGATTGGAGGGCGAAATAGAGCCGGCGGGCCGGGCTGTTCACCTCGTCC